>DATBPO010000061.1:0-3135 GCA_036561265.1 Solirubrobacteraceae bacterium
CCCCCACCACCAACACACCAGCAAGCACGACCAAGACGCGACGCAGCATCAACATCCCCTCCCGGAGCAATCGAGAACAGTGGAGCCCGAGTGCAGATCCGGGCAGCAGAAGACCACCTCACGCGAGGCGGCCGAAGCGGCAAAGCGGCGACTGGCCCTAGCTGCTAGCCAAGCCGTCCAGAGAGAGAGAGAGAGAGAGAGATGCCTCAGCGATGCTGAAGCATCTAGTTAGACCCCCTGTCGGGGCCATCGGATCACCGTCCGCGCTACGCGCGGTGTAAGCAAAAGCGCTCATCGCTCATCTCTTCCCAAGGCGATCAAGTCCCTCTCCCGTTCATCCCTCGTCAGCGCTGAAGTCACAACCCGAGGGTGGACCCCACAACTGGACCTATTTGATGTCTCGCTCAGCTACCGACTAGCAAAGCCAAGCCCGACACGAGCACTATACGCATAAGACGCCCCCCATGTCAACCCCCGAGGCAGAGGGAGTGCCCGCGGGCCGGGCGGGTGGCGCTCAGACGACGATCAGCGCGACCCCGAGCGAGGGCGCTCGGGCCAGCCGCCGGTCAGTCGTGAGCAGCGGGCAGCGCAGGGATTGCGCGAGCGACACGTACATCGCGTCGTAGGCGGAGAGGTTGTGGCGCAGCGACCAGGCGTCGTGCAACAGAGCCCGGGTGGGTACGCGCGCGATGCGGCTCAACGACAGACGCTCGACCGCTCGCGAGGCACGGGCCGCCGTCAGGGCGCCCCCTCGCTCCAGCCCGCGCAGGCTGCTCAGAACCTCGGGGTTGAGGGTGTCGGGCGCGATCAGCCCGCTGTCGCCGATGGCCTGTTTGATGCTCGTGGCCCGTGGACTCTGAAGGAGCAGCTCGACCAGCGCCGAGGCGTCAATGACGATCGAGGAAGGCACGCTGCAGCTGCTCCTCGCGCTCGTCACGGCCTTCCTGGATCGCCCTCACGACGTCCTGCGATCTCACGTCGGTGGCGGGGTCCTGCTCCAGGCTGTCGAGCCATTCCCGCGTCGAGGGAACCGCGAGATCGCGTTCGAGGGCCTCCAGCACGTAGCCACTCACGCTGCGACCCTGGCGCGCCGCGCGCTCGCGCAGCCTGGCGTGGAGATCGTCGGGGAAGTTCTTCACCTGCAGGGCCGACATGGCATGAATATAGCATGTCATAGGCATGACATGGGCATGATGTGGGCCGCGATCGGTGTGGGGGTGCGGTCGGCCAGGGCCGCAGCGGCGCGTTCGGTGGCGGCCACAGCGTTCGCGCGGGGGAAGAGGCCGATCACGGTGGGGCCAGAGCCGCTGAGGAGTGCTGGCTCCGCGCCCGCATCGCGCGCTTCGGTCAGGGCTTGCTTGATTGCCGGGCACAGCGATACGGCCGCCGCCTGCAGGTCGTTGTGGAGCAGGTCCGCGTCGTGGGGGAGCGACATGCCTAGGTCGAACGCCGCGTGCAGGGCTTGGCGGCGCTCGGCCAGGAACGCCGGTTTGCGCAGCCGTGCCAGGCGGTCCGCCTCGGCGTATACCGCGGCTGTCGAGAGCTCCGCTGCCAGTGGGAGTACTAGCACGCCAATCGGGGCGACCGGGTCGGGGAGCTCCTCCAGGATCTCGCCCGCGCCCGTCGCCAGCCAGCGCCCCGGGCGGATCTGGGCGGGGACGTCGGCGCCCAGGTCGGCGGCGAGCCGCAGCAGGAGAGAGTCGCTGTCGCTACCCCCGGCGCCGGTGGCGGCCGGCGGGGTGGGTGGGATTCCTGCGGCCGCCGCCGCCAGACGCAGCGCCGCCGCCGCGTCCGCCGAGCCACCCGCGAGACCGGCCGCCACGGGGATGCGCTTCTCGATCGTGAGGCGCAGCGGTGGGGCGTCCCAGCCCGTCGCCGCGCGGAACGACGCCAGCGCGCGGGCCGCAAGGTTCTCGCCGGGGACTCCGGGGCAGATGACCTCGTCCTGCGTCGCGCCCTCCGGCGCCGGCTCCAGCGTCAGCTCATCGGTCAGCGAGATCGACTGCATCACGCTCACCAGCTCGTGGCGGCCGTCACCGCGCAGCGGGCCGACGAACAGGCCCAGGTTGATCTTCGCCGGCGCCAGGGTTTGCAGCGGCAGCGCCGGCACAGGGCTCATCAGGCGACCGGCTCTTCCGTAGACTCCTCGGGGGGTATTCCGGCGGACGCCTGCGCGGGCAGGCCGGGCGGCGCGCCCTCCAGCCCCAGCTCCCGCGCCAGCGCCACGAACTCCTGCGGCTCAAGGCGTTCCGCGCGCTCATCCTCCGGGTGGCCGATCGTCAGGAGCGCCGCGCGGATCGCCTCGCGGTTGCGCTCAAACCCGCTCAGCACCAGCGAGCGCGCCAGGGCCTTGCGGCGGTGCGCGAACGCGCCGTGCACCACGCGGTTGACAGTAGGGGAGGCAGCGGCGCCCCTGCGCTCTATTTTCACCAGCACCGAGTCCACGTTCGGCACCGGCGCGAACACCGTGCGCGGGATCTGGCGCACCACGCGCACCTCACCCGCCAGCTGCGCCAGCACCGACGTCACCCCATACACGCCGCTCCCCGCGCCCGCCGCCAGCCGTTCCCCCACCTCGCGCTGCACCATCACCAGCCATAGCTTCACACCCGCCAGCTCCTCAATCGTGCGCAGAATCACGCCCGCCGCGATCCCATACGGGAGGTTCGCCACCACCTTATTCGCATAGGGGCGCATGCCCGCCAGCTCCACGCGCATCGCGTCGGCCCAGTACACACTCACATTCTCGTACGGCGCGAGTGCCTCAAGCAGCGGACCCCGCAACCGCTCGTCCACCTCCACCGTGTGAAGCCACGCCACCGTTGGTGCGAGATACGCGGCCAACACCCCCTCCCCACTCCCGATCTCGAGCACCACATCCTTGGATTCCAGCTCGGCGAGGCGGCTGATCACCCCGAGGATGTTGCGGTCGCGCAGGAAGTTCTGCCCGAGCTCGCGGTTGCGGCGCACCCCGCCGATGCTAGCCGCTGGGCGAGGACGTGCGCAGCGAACCTTCGACCTCCGCGCCCTTCGCCGTCAGCGCCCACGCGTTCGCCGCGCCCTTCGGCTGCCCTTCGCCCGCGTTGTGGATCAGCCCCAGGTTCTGCAGCCGCGCCAACAGCTTTGAAATCTGCC
>DATBPO010000062.1:0-7704 GCA_036561265.1 Solirubrobacteraceae bacterium
CTGTGGACGACGTCGGCGATCGGCACCTGGTGGGAGCGGAAGGACCCCTCCGCAGGCAGCCCATCGACCTCCTTGGGTCCGGTCCAGCCCTTGGGGGTGCGCAGCACGATCATCGGCCAGCGCGGGTAGCCGGTTTCGCCCCGTCGGCCCGGTTCGCCCGGCGGGCTCGACGCGCCCGTTCCGGCGTGGTCCGGCTCGCCCGACCCACCTTCCTCGCGCGCCCAGCGCTGGATCTGCGCGATCTCCGCCGTGACCTCATCGAGCGTCGCGGCCATCAGCCGGTGCATGGCCTGCGGCTCCTCACCCTCCACGAAGCGCGGCGCGTAGCCGTAGCCCTCCAGCAGCGAGCGTAGCTGCACCTGGGGGATGCGCGCCAAGACCGTGGGACTGGCAATCTTGTAGCCGTTGAGGTGCAGAATTGGCAGCACCGCACCGTCGCGGACCGGATCGAGGAACTTGTTCGAGTGCCAGCTGCCCGCCAGCGGCCCCGTTTCCGCCTCGCCGTCGCCGATTACGCAGCACACCAGCAGGTCGGGGTTATCGAAAGCAGCGCCGTAGGCATGGGCGAGCGAGTAGCCCAGCTCGCCCCCCTCGTGGATCGACCCCGGCGTCTCGGGGGCCACGTGACTGGGGATGCCGCCGGGGAAGGAGAACTGGCGAAACAGCCTGCGCAACCCCTCCTCGTCGGGGCCGATGTGCGGGTAGACCTCGGTGTAGGTGCCCTCCAGATAGACGTTGGCCACCATCCCCGGCCCACCGTGCCCGGGACCGGCGATGTAGATCGCATCCAGATCGCGCTCGCGGATCACGCGATTCATGTGCGCGTAGATGAAGTTCAGTCCCGGCGTCGTGCCCCAATGCCCCAGCAGCCGCGGCTTGACGTGCTCGACGCGCAGCGGCTCGCGCAGCAATGGATTGTCGAGCAGGTAAATCTGGCCGACCGACAGGTAGTTGGCCGCGCGCCACCAGCCGTCGAGTGTGTCCAGATTGACAGTGGCCTCGTCGCTCACAGCGAAGACTCTACGCTTGGCCACGCAACGCCTCTGCTTGGCAGTGGCGCGATGCTCGCCAAGCAACGCGGCCAGCACGCCGCCGCAAGGCGGCTCCTCAAAAAACGGTCAGGCGGGGAGCGCCCTGCGGCGTCGCGGCCGTGATCTCGTCTGAGCTGGTGGCCTCCTGTGCGGGAGCGGTGGCCAGGCGCGGCAGCACGAGCAGCGAGCAGCGTGCGTGGCGCTCCAGGTAGTCGGAGGTGCTGCCCACGACCAGGCGGCGCATCGGGCCGTAGCCGCGCGAGCCGACGACGAGCAGGTCCACGTTGTCGCTGAAGGCAGAGAGCTCCTCGCCGGCCAGCCCGTACACCGCGTGACCCTTGACGCCAGGCAGCGCCTTCACGCGCGCCTGCGCCTCCTGCACGATCTCATCGATGCTCTCGCCGATCGCCGGCGGCACGATCCCGGTGTAGGCGTAGCTGCGGATCGCCACGACCTCTAGCACGTCGATCACCGCCCGGTTGACACTCGCCACCTCGCGCGCCACTGTGAGTGCCGCGGTGCTCTCCGGTGAGGCGTCATAGCCGACGCCGATCTTGGCGATGGGGGAGGGGTGCTCGGCGTAGCCCAGCGAGGCAATCGCCACCGCGCACGGTGCGCCGTTGAGCGCCGCACGCGTGTCGTCGCGCAGCATCGCCCGGCCGATCACACCGTGGCTGCACGACCCGACCACGAGCAGGTCCGCCCCCTGGTCTTCAGCCTGCTGATGCAGGCCGCGTCCGGGGTTCATCGACACCACGCTGACGAGCTCAGCCTCGACCTCGGCCGCGGCGCGCTCCTGCTCCAGCAGCTTGTGCGACGCCTCGCGCTCGGCCTCCACCAGACCTGGAGTTGCCGCGTGCACCGGGCGTAGCACCCCGCTGTGCACATGCACCAGCGTCAGCTGCCCGTCGGGGTCCATCAGCCGCCGTGCCAGCTCGATCGCGTCACGACCTCCCGACCTGCCGTCCACTCCCACCATCACGTTCTTGAACATTTCAGGTCCCCTGCTCGCGGTAGTGCTCTTTCCAGATCAGCTTGTAAATCGGGATGCGGCGGGGAAGGCCGCGCACCCCTGGGATGAACGGTACGCAGATGAACGCCAGGCTGAGCAGGCCCATGAGCGCCATCACCAGCGCGTCGGCATTTTCAGATTCCTTGAAAGGTTCGATCTGATACCAGAAGGTGTACAGCCACAGCCACACCTGACCCGGATAGCTGCCGGTCTCGTTCATCATGCCCCACTGATCGCCGAGCAGGTGCTGCCCTTCGGCGCGTTCCGTGAGCAGGCCGCCGTCGGCCATGAACAGCAGGGGCTTGGTGTAATCGGTCTGGTAGAACTGGCGGCTAGTGAGCAGCGCGCCGTCGAGGCCGCCGCTCTGGGCCAGCGCCAGCAGGCCGTTCATCATGATCGGCACCAGCCCGTATTCGCCTGGCGGCACCCGCACCGCTCCGTTGGGGCCCACCGTGGCCTTTTCAAGCGCCGCCGAATACGCTTCGGTCCACGCGGCCTGGGTCTTGGCGGGCGCAGCCTGGTAGGTGGCTAGCGCAGTCTGCAGCGCCGGGTTGCCGGGTACCGTCTTCAGCGGGTCGATCACGTAGTCGTTGGCGGTGCTGATCGGATGGCTGACGCCGAGCCACTTCTGCAGTTCGATGAAGGCAATGTGCTGGCCCGAGCCGTTGTGGTTGTAGGGCGGGCCGTAGCCGCCCGTGTCGCTTGAGCCATCGAGCTCGGCGGTGGCGGTCGTCACGAAGTCCACCGGCATCTGCCGCGACCACTGCGCGATCGTGCTCGGCTTGTCATCCGGCGAGGAGAACAGGACGGTCAGCAGAACTGCCAGCAGCGTGATCACGCCGATTGCGATGAACAGCTCCTTGACGAGGTCGTAGGGGGCGTAGGCACCTGTCCAAGGCTTGGTGTCGTCGCGCCTCATGACTTCTCCGTGTCCAGCTCGAACGGTGGCACCACGCCATGGCGGCGCACGAGCAGCACATGCGCGACCACCAGTGCGATCACCGCTGCGGGCAGCAGCAGCACGTGGTAGCTGTACATCTGCCCGAAGTCTGTGACGTTGAAGAACGCGCCTATGCCCGTCGAGTTCAGACCGTCCTTGGCCTGGGTGGAGATCCACTGCGCATCAAAGTTCTGCTGGGAGACGTAGCCGGTCAGCGCCGCCGGTATCGCGACGATGAAGGTGATAGCGCCCGTGACCCACACGCGGCTGCGCCCACCGCGCCAGGCCGCCATCCAGTACTTGCCCCACAGGTGCACGACCATCATGAAGAAGAACAGCTCGACGGCCCACAGGTGGATGCTGTTGAAGAAGTGACCGATGCCCGTTTCATGCCACCACGCTGGACCCTTCAGGGCGAGGATCGAGCCCGAGCCGACGATCACGACCAGCGCAGCGAGGCTGGCCACGCCGAACACGTAGATCCACGAGGCCACGTAAGTGGGCTGGCCGTCGGGCAGCAGCTTCTCCGGCGGCAACGCGTCCACCGCGCGTTCGCGGGTGCGCGCGGTCCAAGATGTCTTGGGCGGTGTCGAGACGCTCACGAGCGACTCTCCCTGCGCTTGGCGGCGCCCGGGAACGGGAGCAGGATCGCCAGTGCAAACACGATCAGCATCAGGATGATCACGATGATGTTCGAAACCGACATCTGAAAGAAGTGCCAGTGCACCACGTGCGCCGGGTTGTTGAGATTGAAAACTGCGCCCATCAGGCCCATGCCACTGCTCCTCCTATAGGTCTGCCGCGTGCCGCGGCGGGACACGAGGAACCCTCGCCTATGGCGTCTCAGTTCACCTCCGTAGAAACTCGCAAATCCAGTGGGGACTTCTCACCGGACCGGTGGTTTCAGGGATATACCTGCGCGCCGGTCTGCGAGTCGATGATGCTGATCGCCTCCACGGGGCACGCCTTGGCGGCGGCCAGCAACTCCTCGTCCGGACCCGTCCCGATCACCATCGCGTGGTCATCCAGCTGAAAGACCTCGGGCAGCGCTTCCACGCAGTCTCCCTGAGCTATGCAGCTGGACTCGTCGATCGTCGGTATGTAGCTCATCGTGCTTCCTTTCTGGGGACTCAAGCGGCTTTGCTTTGGCAGCCTCAACAGGCTTTGCTTTGGCAGTGGTTGCTCGCGAACGCTGCAGGCGCAAAGCGAAGAGGAACAGCACCGGCAGCGCACTCGCCAGCATCGCGTAGCGCACAGCCGGGATCGACGCGTCGGTACCCGATCCCAGCGCGTGGGTGAGTGCCAGCACGTATACCAAGACCGTAAAGCGGTGCATGCGCCTCCACAGCCGTGCGCCGATCCGCTTGCGCACGTAGAAGCTGAGGCCCAGGATCGCCGCCAGGTAGCCGCCGACGATGCCAAGGCCCGTCCACAGCGGGCGGTATCCGATCGCGAAGGGCACGAGGATGCCCTTCGGCCCCGCCTTCAGCCAGGGGTCGGCGGCGAGCAGCAGGCCGTGTGCGGCGATCGCTCCTAGACCGATCAGCGCCAGGTGCTGGTGCAAGCGGATCGCACCGCGGCGGTGCTGACGCGGGATCACGCGCGCTGCCATCGCCAAGCCGAGAATCACCGAGGAAGTGACGAGCAGCAACGCGACCATTCCGGCTGAGCGACCGGCCAGCCACCATACGTAGTTCGAGGGGGCCGCCTGGGTCATGCGGCGCTCCCCAGCGCGTGCGGCTGCGCTCTCACGCGGCGGCCCTGGTCCAGAGGGCCGATCAGCTCCACGCCGCCGTCGTCGTGCACGATTAGGCCGCCGTGCTCGGCGAGCGCTCGGCGGGCACCGGCGGGGCCGCTCAGCAGCGCGAGCTTGGACAGCGTCTCGGCCTCCAGCGCGCTAGGCGCCAGGGAGGTGGCGCCGATCAGTCCGCTCCATACAGGTTCGCCGCTCGCGGGGTCTAGCAGGTGGTGGGCGTAGCTGCCGTCCCCGCGCTGCCAAATGCGCACGTTCAAACCGGAGGTCGCGACACCACCGTGCGTGAGGTGCAGCGTATGCACGCACCGACCCGTGAGCGGGTGCTCGACCTCGATCGCGAACGGCTGCAGCTGGGCGCCGACCCCGCCGACAGCGATGTCCCCGCCGCAGTCCACGACGAAACGCGTGTAGCCGCGCAGGCGGTGCGCGACGGCGTCCGCTGCCAAGCCCTTACCGGTGCCGCCCGTATCGATGCGCAGCCCCGGGGGTCGTCTGACCGTGCCCCGTTCGTGATCCACCTCGATCTCACGCCAGCGCGCGTCGGCGCGGGGCTGTGCCGGGCAGGTTGGCGGTGCGGCGGCCAGCGCCTCGCGCAGGGGCACCGGCTTGCTGCCCTCCTTGGAGGTCTCATAACCCGCGGCCTCGATCTCGTCCACAAGCGTGGGATCAACGAGCCCGCCGCTGCGCTGCGCCGCCCACAGCCCAGCGGACACCGCCGTGCGCAGCAGGATCGACGCGGGCGCCTCACGCGAGGGATCGGCGTTGAGCGCGCACAGCTCGCTGTCGGGGCGAAAGCGCGACAGGCGCCGTGCGAAGTCTTCGATGTAGACCCGCTGGGCGTCGGCTGCCTCGCTTGGGGGCAGTTGCCCGCGCAGTAGTGGCGCCTCGATGATCAAGCGTACGTCGCTGCCCATAGAGCGAAACGTGGTGTCGTATGCCTGGCTCATGAGGTGCGCGTCACCGGTAGCGATGGTTCGAGGCCGCCCGCGGAGCTGACCTGCTGCGAGGCGTTCGCCGGCGGCGCCGGTACACGAGCTGGCAGGTGCACGATTACCTTGTGTTCGTAGATACGGCGGATCAAGACTCGGCGGGGGGGCAGCGGCGCGGCGGCCTCACGCGCGCTGAGCGCCGGGTCATGGCCAGAGGCCACGCGCGTCGCCAGCAGCGCCAGTACGGCCAGGAAGATCGCGACCGACAGCCATATCGCAGCAAGGACTCCGCGGCTGTTCGGCTCCCGGGCCGGTGCATCCCGAGAGCCCTCTGTTGCCTCGGTTGCCGTCTGCGGTCCGGGCGGTTTCTGCGGGACCTCAGTCATCGTGTCCTCCGTGATGACCGTCGTCCCCGCCACCACCGCTGGAGCGCGTGACAACGTGGTGAGCTGAGCCGGAGCCGCTGCCCGAGGACGTAGACCCACTGCCGCTGGAGCCCGACCCGCTGCTGCGCGTTCTCACCACGTGGGAGCTGGAGCTGCCCGAGCCGGAGCTCGCGCTTGGGGCGGGGGCCGAGGTGTGGTGGACGCCGCTGCTGCGGGTCCTGACGACAGGAGCGGAGTGCGCTACGGGCGCGATGGGTGCGCTCGACCCGCCGCCTGCGGAGCCGCTGGAACGCGTACGTGTCGCGGCCACCGCGACGCCGCTCGATCGTCTCGCAGGAGTGCCCGTGCTGCTGCTAGGACTGATGCTGCTCCCACCGCCGCCACCGGTCCCGGCCGCATGGTGTGGATGTTCACGGCGGTAGACGTTGACCGTCTTGCGGATGATCTCGGTGCGCACCTCGACCGGCTGTGCGCGCGGCACGGTGGCCTTCGGCCCGCCGTTGCTGGAGCCGATCGCCAGTCCAACCAACGCCCCCAGGCCCGCCAGGGTTACTCCACCGGCCGTCATCAACTCTGCTCGTCGCATCGGCACTCCTAGATTCGGGTGCCTTCACTGTTGCTCGCGGCCGGTCAGGTGCGACCCAGGCGGGGGTTAAGAGTTGGCAAAGGTTCAGTCGTCGCGCTGCGAAGGGGAGTCCCCGTTGCCGCCTTCGGGGCGGTGTACGACGGGCGGTGGTTTCGCCGCGGGTGGCAGCAGGTGCAGCCCGGTGGTAAGCGGTTCGGAGGCGAGGCCGATGCGCTGGCGGACGAGCTGGCTGGTGCCCCAGGTGATGGCGGCGGCCAGCGCGATGCCGAGCAGCGCGGCTAGGACGACCAGGGCCATTCGGCGCGGGGCGTTCATAGCGCGACCTCCCGCATTGCCGCATGGTCCTGTCCGGGGGCCGAGGGTGTCGCCGGTAACTCGAGCACAGCAACTGCACCGCCGCCGCCGGCCCGGTTGCCGAGATGTGCGTCGCCGTGCCAGGCGCGAGCGAGGGTGCGGGCGATTGCCAGGCCGAGGCCGTTGCCCTCAGGACCCTGGCGCCCAGCGTGGCCGCGGTGGAAGCGCTCGAACACGATCTGCTCCTCGCCGGGGGCGAGGCCGGGGCCCTGGTCGCGCACTTCGATGCGTCCGTCTGCGCTGGCGATGCTTACCTCGCTGCCGGCGGGGGAGTAGGCGAGGGCGTTCTCGATCAGCACATCGAGGACGCGGTCGAGATCGGCGTGGGCGCACCAGACCGTGCCTGGCTGAACGCCGTCGGTCTCGAGCGCAATCCCGTGCGCGTGCGCGGCGGCATCCCAGCGCTTGGTGGCGCGATGAACCGCGTCGGGCAGATCGACGCGTTCGCCCTTGAGCTCGCGATCCTCAGCGCGGCTGAGAACGAACAGCTCATCGACAATCGCTGCGAGGCGGTCGACCTCAGCCGTGCCGGCATCGAGCTCGGCGGCGAGCGCCGGCTGCACCCCAGCAGCGCGCGCCTCCTCCAGCCGCAGCCGTAGCGCTGTGAGCGGCGTGCGCAACTGGTGGGACGCATCTGCAACGAACTCGCGCTGAGCGCCGATCAGGCGCTGCACACGGTCGGCCATCTCGTTGAAGGAGGCGCTGAGCGA
>DATBPO010000063.1:0-17377 GCA_036561265.1 Solirubrobacteraceae bacterium
GAGGTCGTCTACAACCTCTACGGCTCAACCGAGGTCGCCTGGGCCACGATCGCCACCCCGGCCGACCTTCGCGCCGCCCCAGGAACCGCGGGGCGCCCGCCCAAGGGAACCATCGTGAAGCTGCTCGACGATCAGGGCCGCGAGGTGCCCAAGGGCGCGAGCGGACGCATCTTCGTGGCTAACGAGCTGATGTTCGAGGGCTACACGGGCGGCGGCGGCAAGGAGATCGTGGAGGGCCTGATGAGCACGGGCGACGTGGGCCACTTCGACGAGGGCGGGCGCCTGTTCGTGGACGGCCGCGACGACGAGATGATCGTGAGCGGCGGCGAGAACGTGTTCCCGCGCGAGGTCGAGGACCTGCTGGCCGACCACAAGGAGATCGAAGAGGCCGCCGTGGTGGGCGTGAGCGACAGCGAGTTCGGCCAGCGCCTGAAGGCGTTCGTGGTCACGCGCAACGGCTCTGAGCTCAGCGAGGAAGCCGTCAAGGGCTACGTGAAAGAGAACCTGGCCCGCTACAAGGTGCCCCGCGAGGTTGTGTTCCTGGCGGAGCTGCCGCGCAACTCCACGGGCAAGGTGCTCAAGCGCGAGCTCGTCGCACAGGACTGAGGACCCGCGGGCTGCGCCCAGAGGCTCGCAGCTCAGAGGAGGCTTGAAAGGCTCCGCCCCGGAGGGGCTCCGCCGTGTGGGCCGGCCTTGGCTGCTGATTGGGCGTCTTGATGGCCAGGAACCCTGCGGCGACGCTAGCCTGGTGGACGTGGCTACGCTGACGAGCGATTTCGACCTGGCGGGACTGCGCCTGGCGCCGGGCGAGGGACGGCGTCTGGAGCTGTGGACGCATATCGAGCCGCTGCAGCTGGGCGGCGAGCGCTACCTTGCCGAGCCCGGGGAGATCCCGGTGAAGCTCGAAGTCTCGCGCATGGCGGGGCACGGATATGCCCTGCGAATGTGCCTCACCGCCGCGCTTGTCGGTCCCTGCATGCGCTGCCTGAAGGATGCGCGCCGGGAGGTGCAGGTGGATGCGCGCGAGGTCGATCGACCCGGCGGGGGGGAAGAGCTCTCAAGCCCTTACATCAGGGATGAGATCCTCGATCTGGCGGCGTGGGCACGCGATGCGTTTGTGCTGGCGGCGCCGCTACAGATGCTGTGCCGCGAGGAGTGCCTGGGGCTGTGCCCGGAGTGCGCGGCCGATCTGAACGAGGCCGGCCCCGAGCACGTACACGAACGTGGCCCGGATCCGCGCTGGGCCAAGCTGGGTGAGCTGAAGCTCGACTGAACGATTGGCGCCGCGAGGACCCAGGTGCGGGCGCCGGTGCGGTACCCTGTCGGACCCATGGCCGTCCCCAAGCAGAAGCAGTCGCATAGCCGCACGTCTAAGCGGCGGGCTCAGCACAAGGTCTCGCCCCCGGCGCTGGGTGTGTGCCCGCGCTGCCACAGTCCGCGCAGACCGCATCGAGTCTGCCAGGTGTGTGGCACCTACGCTGGCCGCGAGGTGCTGGCGGGCGTTGAGCACGAGCACGATCACGACCACGAGTAGGCCAACGCCGGTAGTGGCGGTGGACGCCAACGGCGCCGATCTCGGGCCGGCGGAGGTGGCGGCAGGGGCGATGCTGGCGGCGCAGCGGGGAGCGCGGGTGCTGCTGTTCGGCCCTGCGAAGGAGATGGAGGTTTCATCCTCTAAGGATGTGGAGGTGGTTGACGCGCCTGTGTCGATCGCCAAGAGCGCCGACCCGGTACGAGCCGCGAGGAGCAGGCCGGAGGCCTCGATCGTGCAGGCCGCGCGGGCCGTGGCGAGCGGCAGAGCACAGGCGCTCGTGTGCGCGGGCGGAACTGGGGCGGCGGTGGCGGCTGGCCTATTCAACATCAAGCGCGGGCGCGGCATACACCGTCCGGCGCTGGCGTTACCGCTGCCGGTCCCAGGACGTCCGGTGACGCTTCTGGATGTGGGTGCGAACGCCGAAGCTCGCAAGGAGCACCTGGTGCAGTTCGCCTTCATGGGGGCGGCGCTTGCGCAGGTGGTCTTAGGAGTGAAGCGACCTCGCGTGGGACTGCTGTCAAACGGCGAGGAGGCCGAGCGGGGCAGCGCGCTGGTGGTGGCGGCGCGCGCAGAGCTGCAGGAGCGCGTGCAGACTGGCGGGTGGCTAGAGCTGGTGGGCAACGTCGAGGGTGGAGACGTGACCGCTGGGGTGGCGGATGTGATCGTGACGGATGGCTTCACGGGCAACGTGGCGCTGAAGCTGATGGAGGGCGTGTCGCAGACCGTGCTGGGAGCCGTACGCGAGGCGGCGTCCTCCTCGCCGCGAGCGAAGCTCGGGGGCCTCCTCTTACGACCCTCTTTGCGGGGTTTTCGTGAGGAGATCGATCCCGAAGCACACGGTGGCGCCTATCTGTTGGGCCTGCGCAGTTTGGGCGTGGTGCCGCACGGGCGCTTCACGCGTAACGGCTTCGCGCAGGCCATTCTGCGCGCACAGCGGGGTGCGAGCGAGGATCTGGTGGGTCGCACGCACCTCGCTCTGGAGCAGGCGGGGGCGCTGAAGTTGGCCCCTGCGTCCGTCCGGGCCAGTAGCCTGCGGCAAGCCCTATGAGCGACCCCGCGAAAGCTATGCCACTGACGCGCGAGCAGGTGTTCGATCTGATCCAGGCGCACCTGGCCGACGAGCTCGACCTGCAGCCGGATGTGATCAGCAGCGAGACCCGTTTCCGGGAGGATCTGGAGGCCGACTCGCTGGATCTATATACGCTGGTACAGGAGCTTGAGGACACCTACGGGGTGCGCATGAGCGACGAGCAGGCGGCGGAGATAGCGACGGTGGGGCAGGCTGTGGACTTCGTACTGGCCCACGGCGGCGGCTGATGCGGGTTGGTAACGGGGATGATGCTTCTCAACAAGCTCCTGGACGAGCTGCCCGAAGAGCTGGCGCGGCAGGTGTTCACCCACGCTTCCTGGACGGAGCGGCGCAGCGACAGCTACGCGCGCTTGGCGTTCCTGGGGGACAGCGTGTTGGCGCTGGCGGTGACGACGCATCTATACCCGCGCTTGGAGGCCGAGCGCTTCGGGGCGGGGCGGCTGACGAAGATTCGCGCACAGGCTGTGTCGGGCCCCTCCTGCCGCGCGGTGGCCGAGCGCCTGCAGGTACCCGAGCGCCTGGCGGCGGCGGCGCCGGAGGGGATGGAGGCGAGCGCAGCGGCGCAGGTGGTGACCGAGCGCGTGCTGGCTTCGGTGATCGAGGCGGTCATCGGGGCGTGCTACCTGCAGTCGGGCTACGAGCGCACGGCGGAGGCCGTGGTGGAGGCCTTCGCGCCGGAGATCGAGGAGGCGCTGGAGAACCCCGTGGACTTCAAGTCGGCGCTGCAGGAGCTGCTGGCACAGCGGGGAGAGACGGTGATCTACGAGGTGACCGCCGAGCAGGGGCCACCGCACGCGCGCACCTTCGAGGTGGCGGCGAAGGTCGATGGCCGGCTACTGGGCAGCGGCAGCGGGCGCAGCAAGAAGCACGCCGAGCAACAGGCCGCGCGCGAGGCCGTCGAGCTCCTGGCCGAGGCATGATGTGGGAGCCAGCACGATGACTGCAACGACGTCTGCCTGGAGGGATAGGCGATGCGCCTGAAGGCACTGACACTGAAAGGTTTCAAGTCCTTTCCCGATCGCACTCGCCTTGACTTCGGCCCCGGGGTGAGCGTGGTCGTGGGCCCCAACGGCTCAGGCAAGTCCAACGTGACCGATGCGGTGCTGTGGGCGATGGGCGAGCAGTCACCGCTGGCGGTGCGGGGGCAGTCGATGCAGGACGTCATCTTCGGCGGCGGCCGCGGGGTGCAAGCGCGCAACTCCGCGGAGGTGGAGATCGTGCTGGATAACTCCGACGCCACTGTGGATCTGCCGCTGAGCGAGATCTCGATCGTGCGCCGTCTGGACCGCTCGGGCGAGGGCGAATACCGCCTGAACGGCGCGAAGTGCCGGCTGGTGGATGTGATCGAGGTGCTCTCCGATACGGGCCTCGGCAAAGAGACCCACTCGGTCATCAGCCAGGGCCGCGTGGAGGCAATCGTCACGAGCAAGCCCCGCGATCGGCGTCTGTTGATCGAGGAGGCCGCGGGGCTGGGCAAGCACCGCAAGCGCCGCCGCCGCGCTCAGCTGAAGCTGGAGCGCACGCAGGAGAACCTCGATCGCGCGCTGGATGTGGAGCGCGAGGCGCGCACGCGGCTGCGCCCGCTCAAGCGCCAAGCCGAAGCGGCGGAGCTGCACGAGCGCCTGGAGCGCCAGATGCTCGAAGCGCGCTGGGCGCTGGCGCGCGAGGCGGTACGCGCACGGCGGGGGGAGTTGGCGCAGGCCGAGTCCTCTGCGCAGGAGGCGCGCAGCGCGCGCAGCGAGATCGAAGCCGGCTTGCAGGCGGTGGTAGCGCGACGGGGTGCGGCCGAGCGCGCCCTGAGCGAGCGGGCCGAGCGCCACGATGCGCTGGCGCGTCGCGTCTACGACGCGCGCTCGGGGCGCGAGCGCCTACAGTTGCGCCATGAGCAGGCGAGCGCCGCAGGCCAGGCGCTGGTTGACCGGGCGGCGCGCATCGAGCGCGAGCTAGTCGGCTACGGCAGCGACATCGAGGAGTCGCCCGAGGAGGGCATCAGCGAGGACCGCATCCAGGATCTGGAAGCGCAGCTGGCGGAGATAGATGAGCAGCGCGAGCGCGAGGTGGAGCGCGAGATCGAGGGCCTCGCGCAGGAGCACGAGCAAGCCGGTAAGCGCGTGGCTGAGCTGGAGCAAGCGGTGAGCGCGGCGCGAGCCGCGCGCGAGCAGGCCGATACAGTGGCTGAGAAGGCGCGCGAGCGCCTGCGTGAGAGCGAGCGCGAGGTCGAGGCTACGCGGCGTGAGGCGGCTCGGGTGGGAGCGGAGCTTGCGGCGGTCAACCAGTTCCTGCGCAGCCACGCGGGCAGCGCGCTGGGGCGGGGTGGCCTCGATGCGCCGAAGGCGCTGAGTGAGACCCTGCAGGTACAGGCGGGCTATGAGCTGGCGCTGGCGGCGGTGCTGGGTGGCCGCTTGGATGCCGCCGTGGTGGATGGCCTGGCTGAGGCGGAGGCGCTGCTGGATGGGGCAGGTCAGGATGGCGGCGCGGCGCTGTTGGCGGGCGGGTACTCTGGCGCGCCAGTCGCTGCCCAGGGCGAGGAGCCGCCGGTGGCCGGGGCGCAGCGGTTGGCGGAGCTGGTGCAGGGACCTGAACCAGCGGTGGGGCTGGTCAGACGCCTGCTGGCTGGTGCTTGGGTGGTCGAGCGTCTGGAGGACTTGGCGGCGAGCTTCAGCGGCATTGCCGTAACCCGTGGTGGTCGGGTCTGGCTGGCGGCGTGGGGAGAGGTGCGCCAGATGGCCGAGGGTGGCGCCGAGCGTGTATTGGCGCGGCGCAACGAACGCGAGGCGCTGATCGCGGCCAGCGAGACGGCTGTAGGAGCCGAGCACGCGGCGCGGGGCGCGGGGGAGGAGGCGTTGCAGCAGACGCGTGCTGCTGAGCAGGCGCGCGAGGACGCCGATGGAGCGCTCCGTACAGCCGAGCGAAGCCGCGTGGAGGGCGTGGAGGAGCAGCGGCGCCTGGCGTGGCTGATTGAGCAACGCCGCGTGGAGCCGGAGCAGGGGGCGCTGGCCGTGCGCCGCGCGCAACTAGAGGGCGAGCTGGCCTCCGAGCGCCGGCAGGCTGAGCGCGTGGCACACGAACGGGCCGAGCGCAAGCGGCGCCTTGAGAGCCTGCGTGCACAGCTGGCCGCTGACACGGCGCTGGCGCCAGTGGCCGAGCGCCTGGTGGCAGCGGTACAGAGCATCGGCGAGGCCGTGGCCGAGCGTGTGGGCGGGCTCGAACAGGAGTTGGCGCGCGATCGCGAGGCCGGCGAGGCGATGGCCGCCGAGCTGAGCGCCTGTGCGGGCGAGGAGGCCGAGATTCAGGCTGCCCTGCGCGCCCAGGGCGAGGCGGTAACGAGCGCTGAGGTTGCCGCCCAGCGCCTGCGCGACCAGTTCGCCGAGGCCGAGATCGAGCTGCGCTCGGTGGTGGAGCGGCTGGGTGTGGGGCCGGTGCGTGAAATGGTCAAGCTTGTGGCCGCTGAGCAGGCGCAGTCTGAGGATGTCCAGCCGGGAGAGGCCCAGCCGGAGGATGCCACGCCGGAGGACGCGCAACCGGATGACGCACGCGCGGCGGACGCTCAACTGCCGGCGCCAGCCGGGGACGAAGAGCCTGAGCCGCTAAGCGCCGAGGAGGAACAGGCATTGCGGGCGCGCGTGGAACGCCTACAGCGTCGGCGCGAGCAGCTTGGCCCGGTGAATCCGCTGGCGCAGGAGGAGTACGCCGAGGCGCTTGAGCACGTGGAGGAGCTTGAGAGCCGGCGCAGCGACCTGGAGACGGCACTGCGCGAGCTGCGCGGGGTGATCCGCGACACCGACCGTCAGATCCACGAGACCTTCCATGCGACCTTCACGGCGGCGGCAAGTAACTTCGAAGAACTCGTCGGCGATGTGTTCCCCGGTGGCAGCGGTCGCCTGCGGCTGGTGCAGGAAGAGCCCACCCGGCGTGCGGTCCTGGGCGGGCAGTCAGCCGATGGCGCCGAGTCGGCGAGCAGCGATGCGGATGCGGATGCCGAGGCGGCAGCCGAGAGCGAGGCCGAGCTCCAGGAGATCGAGGCAGATGCCCTGGAGGGCGTGGAGATCGAGATAACGCCGGCGGGCAAGTCCACCAAACGCCTCTCCCTGCTCTCGGGCGGTGAGAAGTCGATGACCGCCCTGGCCTTCCTGTTCGCGGTCTTCCTCGCGCGCCCCTGCCCTTTCTACATCCTCGACGAGGTCGAGGCCGCCCTGGACGACCTCAATCTTGACCGCTTCCTGGCGCTTCTGCGCCGCTATGCGGGGCGCGCCCAGTTCATCGTCATCACCCATCAGAAGCGCACCATGGAGGCCGCCGACTGGCTCTATGGGGTGTCGATGGGGGGAGACGGCGTCTCGAAGATCCTCTCGCGCAGGCTGCCGCCGGCGGAGGTCGCCACGGGGGACGCGGCCGAGATCGAGGCCAAGGTCGGCGTCGGGGCTGGCGAGGCTGCGGCTGTTGCATCAGCGTCTGATCTGGCAGCCACCAAGGCTGCGTAGCGCGCTTTCAGAGTATGTACCGGAGGCATACGTAGTCTTTGGGTGTGCCTCAACTGCCACAATCCCCCGACGGCTACCAGGACACCCTTACTGCCCTGGTCGAGCGTGTTCGCGCTGCGCGGGTGCGCGCACAGCGTAGGGTCAACGAAGAGCTGGTGCTGCTGTACTGGGAGATCGGCCATGAGATCCTGCTGCGGCAGGAGCGGGAGGGGTGGGGAGCCAAGGTCATAGACCGGCTCGCCCGAGATCTGCGAGCAGTCTTCCCAGACATGGGGATGTCGGCGCGCAATCTCAAGTACATGCGGGCCTTCGCCAGGGCCTGGCAAGACCGCGAGATTGTGCAAGGCCGCCTTGCACAATTGTCTTGGTGGCATCAGATTGCGCTCTTGGAGAAGCTCGATAGCAGTGAGGTTCGGCTTTGGTATGCCGAGAAGGCAGGCGAGCTCGGGTGGACGCGCGATGCGCTCGTCCACCAGATCGAGGGCGCCCTGCACCTACGCCAGGGCAGAGGCCCGACCAACTTTGAGCGGACGCTACCCACGCCGCAATCCGAGCTTGCTCAAGAGCTCAGCAAGAACCCTTATGTCTTTGGGTTCCTCGGCTTGGACGAGCAGGCCAGCGAGCGCGCGGTCGAACGTGGTCTGATGGAGCAGGTCGAGCGCTTTCTCCTTGAGATGGGCGAGGGCTTCGCCGTCGTAGCACGTCAGCGGCACATCGAGGTCGGCGGACAGGACTTCTTCATTGACCTGCTGCTCTACCAACTCGTGTTGCGCTGCTACGTCGTGGTCGAGCTGAAGGTCGGCGACTTCAAGCCCGAGTACGCCGGCAAGACTAACTTCTATCTTGCCGCGGTTGACGATCTCATCAAGCGGCCCGACGACCAGCCAACGATCGGATTGATTCTCTGCAAGAGCGCCAACGAGGCCGTCGTTGAGTACGCCCTGCGCGATGTCTCAGCCCCGATACAGGTCTCCGAGTACCGAGCCCAACCGCTGCCCGAGCCGCTGCGCCGCGAGCTGCCCGCCGCCGCCGAGATCGAGGCCGTGCTGCGCGCCCTGCCGATGCCGAGCAGCCCTGTCGAGATCGACGAAGCGAGCCTGGATCGGCTCGCTCGGCCTGTTCCCGAGCTTGCCAAGCTGCTCTCGGCTCCTACCGTCTTCGACAAATAGTGCTGGCCTCGGGGCGCACGCCACTGCTATCGTCGCGCGCCCTCATGCCGCGCGAGTGGAGCGACCTGTTTATCACCGGTGATGCCTCGACGCAGGGCGCTGTCGAGGATGCCGGCGAGGAGCGCAGGCGCGGCTTCTTTCGCAGGCTGCGCGAGAACCTCTCGAAGACGCGTCAGGCGTTGGGCAGCGAGATTCAGGCGACGCTGTTCGGACCGCTGGACGAGCACACCTGGGAGCGCCTGGAGGAGGCTCTGATTATGGCCGACGTTGGCGCGGGCACAACGGCGTCGGTCGTGGGGACGCTGGAGCAGGAGGCCACTGAAGGCAAGGTGGAGGGCGGCGAGGCGCTGAGCGAGCGCCTGATCGAGCTGCTGGCGCAGATGGCCTCAACGGATGAGGGTGAGCGAGGGCGTATCGATGTGCGTCCCAAGCCCACCGTAATCCTGGCGGTGGGCGTGAATGGCACAGGCAAGACGACGACGATCGGCAAGTTGGCGTGGTACCTGCAGAAGGAGCTTCAGCGCAGCGTGCTGCTGGGAGCCGCGGACACCTTCAGGGCGGCCGCCACGGAGCAGCTGGAAGGGTGGGCGCAGCGGGCGGGCTGTGAGATTGTCACCGGAGCGGAGGGCTCGGACCCGGGGGCGGTGGCGTTCGAGACGGTCGCGCAGGCGCGGGCGCGCGGCGTGGACGTCGCGATCATCGACACAGCGGGGCGCCTGCACACGCAGGATGACCTAATGGCCGAGCTGAGCAAGGTGCGGCGTGTGATCGCCCGCCAACTGGAGGGGGCTCCGCACGAGACGCTCCTGACGATCGATGCCACCACCGGCCAGAACGGCCTGCACCAGGCGAGGCTGTTTGCGCAGGCGGTGGAGGTGACGGGGGTTGTCCTGACCAAGCTGGACGGCACCGCACGGGGTGGAATCGCGCTGGCGATCGCCAGCGAGCTGGGGCTGCCGGTCAAGCTGATCGGCGTGGGAGAGACGCTTGAGGACCTGCGTCCGTTCGATCCGGAGGACTTTGCCCGCGCTCTTATCGCCGAGTGAGGCGCCGTCGGAGGGCCGCGAGCAGGTGATCCGAGGACTTTGCCCGGCCACTGACTGTCGAGTGAGAGGCAGTTTGAGGACCGCGCAGCACGTGATCTTGGGGGACCTGCACGGGTTACCATCGCCGAGTGAGGAATAATCAGTGCCATGGACGCATGGGTCCTCTGGTTGGTGGCGGCCTGCATCTTCGGTGCGGGGGAGTTGCACACGGGCGGTTTCTTCCTCGCGCCCTTCGCGATCGGCGCCGTTGCAGCGACAATTCTGAGCCTCCTCGGCGTGCCCACCGCCGCAGCCGTGATTGTCTTCCTGGCGGCTTCGGCGCTCGTCTTCCTCACGCTGCGTCCAGTCGCCATGAGCCACCGCCGCCTGCCGCCCTCGATCCGCACCGGCGCCGCCGCGCTGGTGGGACGACCGGCGATGGTGATCGAACGCATCGCCAACAACGAGGGGGTGGGCTGCGTGAAGATCGACGGCGAGGTCTGGACCGCGCGCAGCTACGACGAGGATGAGGTGATCGACGCAGGCGAGCGTGTGGAAGTGGTCGAAATAAGAGGGGCCACAGCTCTCGTCATGCACTGAGGCGACCGATGACCGGCGCATGGCGGCGTCCTCAGTCGCTCGCGTGCGTAGCACGCCACGCTCCTTGCGTTCTTGCCCTGCTTGGTCCTCGGCCGCCTCGGCGTTGTAGCGACTACATCAAGCACGATTCAGGATAGGCTCACGCAGGAAGTCAAGAGAAAGGAAGGCTGCTGAATTATGGTCGCTCTCATCGTCATCGCCGTTGTCGTGCTATTCGCGCTGGTGGTGGCAGCGCGCACCATCCGCGTCATCCCCCAGGCCCGCGCGGGGGTTGTCGAGCGGCTGGGTCGCTATAGCCGCACACTCGAGCCGGGGCTAACGATCGTCACGCCGTTCATCGACCGCGTGAAGCCGCTGGTGGACCTGCGCGAGCAGGTGATCAACTTCTCGCCGCAGTCGGTGATCACCGAAGACAACGTGGTGGTGGGGATCGAGACGGTGCTGTACTTCACGATCACCGACCCACGCTCGGCGACCTATGAAATCGCCAATCCCCTGCAGGCGATCGAGCAGCTGACCGTGACCACGCTGCGCAATGTGATCGGCGGTCTCACGCTGGAGGCCACGCTGACGGCGCGCGAGAACGTCAACACCGAGTTGCGTGTGGTGCTCGACGAGGCCACCGGCAAGTGGGGCATCCGCATCAATCGCGTGGAGATCAAGTCGGTCGATCCGCCAGCCGACATCCGCACGGCGATGGAGAAGCAGATGCGCGCCGAGCGCGACCGCCGCGCGGCCATCCTCACGGCGGAAGGCGAGAAGCAGTCTCAGATCCTCACGGCGGAGGGCGCCAAGCAGGCCGCGGTGCTTACGGCCGAGGGCGAGCGCCAGGCGGCGATCCTGCGCGCCGAGGGCGAAGCTAAGGCGATCGACACCGTCTTTCAGGCCATCCACGAGGGTCGCCCTACGCGCGAGCTGCTCAGCTACGAATACCTACAGATGCTGCCCCAGTTGGCGGAAGGAGACGCCAACAAGGTATTCGTAGTGCCCTCCGAGTTTGCGCAGGCCTTTGGCGGAATCGGCGAGGCGCTGACGCGCGGAGCTCGCAGTAAGGACGAGCCGGAGGGCTGACCGACAATCGGCGAGCTCGGGGTCGCGACGCGCCATGTCCTGAGAACGTGACGCCGTAAGGCGGCGCGCCTGGCGCCTCTATCCTTTCTCGTCCATGTTCGACTCCCTCGCCGAGAAGCTGCAGAGCACCCTGCACGATGTTCGCCAGCGGGGGACGCTGAGCGAGCAGGATATCGACGGTGCCATGCGCGAGATCCGCCTGGCGCTGCTGGAGGCCGACGTCAACTTCAAGGTCGTCAAAGAGTTCACGGCGCACGTCAAGGAGCGCTGCCTGGGGGCTGAGATTGTCGGCCGCCTCAACCCCGGCCAGCAGGTGGTCAAGATCGTCGCCGAGGAGCTCACCGAGTTGATGGGCGGTGCCGCGCACGAGCTCAGCTTCTCCCCGCGCCCGCCCACGGTGATCCTGATGGCGGGCCTGCAGGGTTCGGGCAAGACCACCGCCACGGCCAAGCTGGCGCGCTACCTGCGCGAGGAAAACGACTCCTCCGTGGCTGTTGCGGCCTGCGACATCTATCGGCCGGCGGCGGTCGAGCAGTTGGTCAAGGTCGGCGCTCAGGCAGGCGCTGCGGTGTATGAGCAGGGCACCGAGCGCGATCCCGTGGAGATCGCCAGCTGGGCGCTCCAGCGTGCCACCAACGAGGGCAAGGACGTGTTGATCGTCGATACCGCCGGGCGCCTGCACGTCGACGCCGAGCTGATGGATGAGCTCGTCAGGATTCGCCAGGCCGTCAAGCCACACGACATCTTGCTCGTCGTGGACGCCATGACCGGGCAGGACGCGGTCAACGTCGCCGAGCAGTTCTCCCAGGCGGTTCAGTTCGACGGTGTACTTATGAGCAAGCTCGACGGCGATGCCCGCGGGGGCGCGGCTCTGTCGGTCAAGGCCGTCACGGGCAAGCCCATCCTGTTCGCCTCCACGGGGGAGAAACTAGAGCAGTTCGAACGCTTCCACCCAGACCGCATGGCCCAGCGGATTCTCGGCATGGGTGATGTCATGAGCCTGATTGAGAAGGCCGGACGCGAGGTCGATGAGGACCAGGCGCACGCGCTAGAGCGCAAGATGCGCCGCAACGAATTTGGCCTCGATGATTTCTTGGAGCAGATGCGCACGATTAGGCGCATGGGGCCGATCGCCAACTTGCTCGGCATGATCCCCGGACTTGGCGGCCACCAGTTGCGGGGGATGAAAGTGGACGAGCGCGAGCTTGACCACATCCAGGCGATCATTCTTTCGATGACGCCCGACGAGCGACGTCATCCTGAGCTGATCAAGGGTTCGCGGCGGCTGCGTATCGCGCGTGGCTCGGGCACCACGGTGCAGCAGGTCAACCAGCTCGTCAAGCAGTTCGCGCAGATGCGCAAAATGATGCGCCAGCTGGGTCGCGGCAAGATGCCCGACATCGGCGGCCTGATTCGCAACGCGCGCTAAGGACAAGGCAGCGCAGCGCGCGAGGAGCGTCTAAGCTCTGTCGTCGTACTTCTGCAAGCTTTCAGAGAGGACAAAGTGGCAGTCAGGCTCAGGCTCACGCGTGTGGGCGGCAAAAAGGACCCGATATGGCGTGTGGTTGTCGCCGATCAGCGCTCTCCGCGCGACGGACGCGTGATCGAGACCATCGGCCACTACAACGCCCAGACCAACCCATCCACGATCGTGATCGACTCCGATCGTGCCCGCAGCTGGCTGGCGCGCGGCGCGCAGCCGTCGGAGACCGTGCGCAAGCTTCTACGTACCCAGGGCATCGCCTAGCGGCGAGCTGCTCACGACAGCCCATGTCCGCAGAGGAGCAGGACCGCGATGGTGATGGAGGGGACCGCGACGATGAGGCCCGCGAGGGCGTGCAGGAAGGCCCAGGCGAGGCGTCCCCGACGGGCGAGCTGCTGGCTTATCTCGCACGCGGCCTGGTGGACCGGCCCGAGGAGGTCGCGGTGGAGCAGTTCGATGAGGACGACGGCTCGCTCGTGCTTGAGCTGAGCGTGGGCGATGACGATTACGGCAAGGTCATCGGCCGCGGCGGTCGTACAGCGCATGCGCTGCGCACCGTCGTGCGTGCGGCAGCCACGCATGAGCGACGCCGCGTGCTGATCGACATCGTCGATTGAGGCTCGCAAGCCCGGTGGCATCCGCGGCGCACGACACCCAGGAGCCCCAGTCATTGCAGGCTGGCCGAGTTGGGCGTGCGCATGGACTGGATGGCAGCTTTTACGTCACCGGCGCCCAGCCACGCCTGCTGGCGCTTGGCATGAAGCTAACGGTGGCGGACACTCCCCGCGAGATCGTGCATCGCGCCGGTGTCGACAAGCGCCCGATCGTGCGCCTGGCGGGCGTGGAGGACCGCTCCACTGTGGAGGCGCTCAGGGGCTTGCCGCTCACGGTGCCCCGCATGCAGGCGCCCGCGCTCCCCGCCGGAGAGTGGTGGGCGCATGAACTTGAGAACTGCGCGGTCTTCGACGCAGGCCGCTACGTGGGGATCGTCAAGGAGATGCTCGAGTTGCCCTCCTGCGAGGTGTTGCGCGTGCTGCGCGACGACCGCGGCGAGCTGCTGGTGCCGATGATTTCCGATGCCATCAGAGACATCGACACCCATCTGGCCCGCATCGACATCGACCTGGCCTTTCTGGGCGAGGCAGAGGTTTAGCCAGAGCCATGGACATCGACATCTTCACGCTCTTCCCCGACTGGTTCGCCTGGTTCTATGAGCAGCGTCATGTTCGCAATGTCCAGAGCGCCGGCACGAAGCTGCAGTTGGTCAACTTCCGCGAGGGCACGCCCCTCAGCGGCGGCCAGGTCGATGACACACCGTTCGGCGGCGGCGCCGGCATGGTCCTGCGCGTGGATGTCATGGACAGCGCCCTGCGCGCCCACTACGGGGTCGACCCTGTGCAGCTGCGTGGCCGCCGCCGCGTGATCGCGCTCGTGCCCGGGGGACGCCTGCTCGATGAGGAGTACGTGCAGGAGCTGGCCTCCGAGCCCGCTCTAACCCTTCTCTGCGGCCGCTATGAGGGCTTTGATGAGCGCATCGTCGAGCACTTCTGCAGCGACACCCTGTCGATTGGGCGCTACGTTCTGGCCGGTGGCGAGCTGGCGGCGATGGTCGTGTGCGACGCCGTCATGCGCAAGCTTCCCGGCGCTCTCGGCGATGAGACCTCGGTGGTCGAGGAGTCCTTTAGCGCGGCCCTAGAGGGACAGCCGGAGTACCCCCACTACACGCGCCCCGCCGAGTATCGTGGCTGGCACGTGCCCGAGGTGCTGCTCTCCGGCCACCACGAGCGCATTCGCGAGTGGCGCGCACTTTGCAGCCGCGAGCGGGGCCAGGCGAGCTGAGATCGACCCCCACCGGCACGACGCAGGGCACGCGTCCGCTACCATTGCTCCCCGCGCCGTCCGGCTGCCCCAATCCGGGGCCCTCCGAGACGGGCCTTCTTGTTAAGAGAGCCACCATGAGCAGTGTCATCGAAAACATCGAGCGCGCCCAGCTGCGCCGCGTTCCCAGCTTCGCACCCGGCGACCGAGTCAAGGTGCACTTCCAGGTGATCGAGGGCACCCGACGCCGCGTGCAGGTGTTCGAGGGGGTCGTCATCAAGCGCCAGGGTCACGGCGCGCGCGAGACCTTCACCGTGCGCAAGCAGTCCTTCGGCGTGGGCGTCGAGCGCATGTTCCCCGTGCACTCGCCAAAGATTGAGCGCATCGAGCTGGCCGCCCGCGGCGACGTGCGCCGCGCCAAGCTCTACTACCTGCGCGAGCGCGTGGGCAAGCGTGCCCGAGTGCGTGAGCGTCGCTACACCGGTCCGGAAGAGACCATCGAGCCGGGCCTGCTGCACGAGCCCCAGCCCACCGACGCAGATGGCGCCACCGCCGAGGACTCGGCGGCAGAGAGCACAGCCGTGCAGGACGCGCAGAGCACAGCCGAGCCCCAGGGGGGAGGTGAGCCCCAGGGCAGCCCCGATGCAGCGGGCGGCGCCGAGGCTCCGGGGGGCGCGCAGCCGCAGGAGGCAGGGGGCGAGCAGCCGCAGGCCGCGGCAGCCCCGTCCTCCGCGGAGCAGGCCGATCCCCCGTCTGACGCTGGCGAGGCTCCTGACGGTGCTCCCGCCAGCGATCCTCCCGAGGCGTGAAGGCTCGCCCCAAGACCCGGTCGAAGTCGACCAGCAGCTCGATCATCGAGCTGGTAGTGATAATCGCCATCGCGCTCGGCCTGGCACTTGCGATCCAGGCCTTCATCGTCAAGCCCTACCGCATCCCCAGTGGGTCCATGGAGCCGACGCTTGCAATCGGCCAGCGCGTGCTGGTCAACCGCATCGGCATGCACTTCTCAGAACCCCACGTTGGCGAGATCGCCGTCTTCCATCCACCCGAGGGCGCCGAACAGGAGGAGTGCGGCGTGGCCGGGCAGGGTCGAGGCTCTAGCACCCCCTGCTCGCAGCCCGTTCCGAAGGCCAACAACGGTGTCAACTTCATCAAGCGCATCGTGGCTGGACCCGGAGACACCATCTACATCCGGGAAGGGCATGCGATCCGCAACGGCAAGCCCGAGAAGGACTCCTATATCCGCCCCTGCAGCCCCGGCGCGGACTGCAACTTCACGACTCCCATCAAGGTTCCCGCCGGTCATTGGTTCATGATGGGAGACAACCGTGGCGAATCTGACGACAGCAGATACTGGGGACCCGTCCCCACCGGATGGATCATCGGAGATGCCTTCGCCACCTACTGGCCTCCCGACCGCATCGGGTTCCTCTAGGCCCTCCGCGCGCGCGGCCCGGCGTAAGGCGCGCCGTCGCGCCGGCAGCGGCAGACGCCTATTCGCCTTCGACCGCGGTCTCGGCGTGCGTCTGGTGGCGGGCGCCGATGAGGCCGGGCGCGGCTGCCTCGCCGGTCCGCTAGTAGCCGCGGGCGTGCTCTTCGACTACGAGGCGCTCACCACGCGCGAGCTGCGCGCGCTCAGCGCACTGAACGACTCAAAGCAGCACACCGCGCAAGCGCGCGAGGAGCTCTACCCCCTCGTCCTGCGCAGCGCGCTGCGCGTCCACGTGGTCTCGCGCTGTGTGCGCGGCATCGACAGCCGCGGCCTGCACAAGACCAACCTTGCCGCCCTGCGTGATGCGATTCTCGGCGTTACCGACGGCGTACCCGGCGAGATCATGTGCCTCACCGACGGCTTCGCCGTGCCCAGCCTCACTCGTCCCCACCGCGCCATCGTCAACGGCGATGCCACCAGCGCCGCCATCGCTGCGGCCTCCATCATCGCCAAGGTCACCCGCGATCGCTACATGCACCACGCCGATGTTCGGCATCCCGGCTGGCACTTCGCCGAGCACGTCGGCTACTCCACCCCCGAGCACCGCGAGGCCATCCAGCGCCACGGCGTCTCACCCCTGCACCGGCTGTCATTCCAGTCGCTGGCGTATCAGCAGTTGGCGCTTTGAAGACGCTCGCGACACTAGCCGGCGGCGAGTAGCACGGTTGCGTGGTGGGCCTGGTAGGTCGCTACTGCATGGTGTGTCTGTGCACGCTTGCTGACCAGCTTCGGCTCCCACTCGATCGGACGCACGTCGATCGCAAACTCTACATTCAACCCTTGAGCGAGGCGTGCGAGTGTGTCAATCGTGGGATTGTGCTCGCCGATCTCCAGGCGCGCCACCTGAGGCTGGCTCATGCCGAGTCTCTTCGCAAGCAACCGCTGGGAAAGGCCGTGCTCCACTCGATAAGACAGCACCTGCAGCGCGACCGCTCGAGCGACTGTGGTCCGGTTCCACTCAACCGCATAGGCGGGGTCGCGTAGTGATTCGGCCAACACTTCGTCGCTTGTCTTCATCTCGCTCAGCTTCATTTCACTCCTTCTGACGAATCGCGCCTACTTCACGATAGCAAGTTTGTTATCGATTTGGCGCGTGCGGGTCAATGGTTCTCAAGTCCGCGAAAGCGACGTTTGGCGTCTTGGATGGCCTTATCGAACCCTCTGGCATTCAGGCTCGCCTCCGGCGCTAGGACTAGGACCACGAAAGACTCGACACCAACCCGCCGATAGAGCGGACGCCAGCGACTACGACCAGCCCGCGGACGCAGCTCACGCAAACCGAACCCTTGCTCGCCTTTGATCGCACTGCTGTGTGGAGAGCCAAGTCGCCAACCGATTGCTTCGAGCTTTTCCTGTGCGTGCCCGATCGCGACGCGCTCAGCGACGTCTGGAATGGAAAACAATTCGATATGGGCGATTGAATGCCACAGCACCTGATAGCCCCCGCGCGACTGTTTCACCACGCCCCCTCCACATGATCGAGGCGCACAAGGGCATCTCTGGCGTCCACCGTCACGCCGATGGCGTCGAAGCGGATCGTGTGGGCCATGGGGCGGACGTGGGTTTCGTCATACAGCCAGGCGGCGGCGAGGCGGCGCAGGCGGGCGCGTTGGC
>DATBPO010000064.1:0-3151 GCA_036561265.1 Solirubrobacteraceae bacterium
CCCAAGATCGCCCAGCACGACTACGACACCAAGAAGGGCCACGTCGAACGCTTCCTGCGTCACAAGGACAAGGTCAAGGTGACCATCATGTTCCGCGGCCGCGAGGTCACCCACCCCGAGCGCGGCACAATGATCCTCGACCGCCTCGCCGAAGAGCTCGCCGAGTTGGGCGTCGTCGAGCAGCGCCCCCTGCAGGAGGGACGCAACATGACGATGATGCTCGCCCCATCCAAGGCCGTCCTCTCCGGGCGCGCTGACGGGCATGCGCCGGAGCATGAGATCTCCCCGGACGGGGCATCTCCGGATGGTGCCGCTCCCAACGGCGCCTCTGCGAGCGAGGCAGAGCAGGGTGCTGAGACTGCCACGCCGTAGGGCCCGGACCGTTCTGCCATAATGCCGGGCTCGCTATGCCTAAGATGAAAACCCATTCCGGCGCGAAGAAGCGCTTCAAGGTCACTGCCGGCGGCAAGGTCCGCGGGCGGCATCCCTTCACGAGCCACATCCTCGAGAAGAAGTCGCCCAAGCGCAAGCGCACGCTGGCGCAGCCGGCGATGATCTCCGCGCACGACACGCCGCGCATCAAGCGCATGCTGGGGGTCGGCAAATGACCCGCGTAAAGCGCTCCGTCAGCGCGCGTAAGAAAAGGCGCGCGACGCTTGAGCTGACCAAGGGCTTCCGCGGCGAGGCGCACTCCAATTACAAGCGCGCCAAGGAGGCCTTGATCAAGGCCGACACCTACGCCTACCGCGATCGGCGCAACCGCAAGCGCGACTTCCGCAGGCTGTGGATCACGCGCATCAACGCCGCCGCGCGGCAGAACGGGATGAGCTATTCGCAGTTCATGCACGGGCTGACGCTGGCCGGCGTCGAGCTCGATCGCAAGGTGCTCGCGGACATCGCCGTGCGCGACGCCGACACCTTCCGACGTTTTGCCGAGGTCGCCCGGGAGGCTGTCGCTGCCTGATTCGCAGCCGAGCACCTCGACTCTCCGGGCGCCGCTCTCTTTTGAGGCCGGCGCCTTTTTTGTATCGACACAGGGATTGCTTTGATCATCACTTCGCCAAACAACTCCAGGTTCAAGGGCTTACGGCGGCTTCGCCGCCGTCGGGAGCGCGAGCGCGCCGGACTGTTCGTCGCGGAGGGCGAGGATCTCATCGTCGCGGCGCATAGGGCTGGACGGACTGCCGTCGAGGGCTACCGCGCGGCTGGCACCAACGTTGGAGCAGAGAACTTCATTGAGGTCGAGCCTACGGTGCTCGCCGAGGTGTCGAGCCTTGGCTCGGGGACGCGGGTGATTGGGGTGTATGAGCAGCGATTCCTCGATGCGCCGGTGGGACCGCTGTGTGTGTACTTGCACGGGCTGTCCGACCCTGGGAACGTGGGCACCATCCTGCGGGCCGCGGAGGCGTTCGGGGCTTCCTGCGTGGCGCTCGGTCCCGGCTGCGCAGACCCGCATTCGCCGAAGGCCGTGCGGGCAAGCATGGGGGCGATCTTCAGTGTGCCGCTCGCGGGCGCGGCCACGATCACGGAGCTGCCACGTGAGCGGGTGGCATTGGTGGCACACGCTGGGACACCCCTGGGCGCTCTCACGGTGGAGCGGCCTTTGACACTGCTGATTGGAGCGGAGCGCGAGGGGTTGCCGGAGGAGGTCGTAAGTGCGTGTGATCACGTCGCGCACATTCCCATCCGCTCGGAGTCGCTGAACGCCGCGATGGCGGCGACCATTGGCATGTACGAAATGACTAGGGTCCCATCCTGATGATCGAACGGATCGAAGAGCTGCGGGGGCAGGGGCAGGAGGCGATCGCTGCCGCGGACACGAGTGCGGCGCTTGAGGAGCTGCGGGTGCGCTACCTGGGGCGCAAGGCGGAGCTGCCGCAGATGCTGCGCGGGGTTGCTCAGTTGCCTCCCGATGAAAGAGGCGCGGTGGGGCGCGCCGCAAACCAGGCGCGCCAGGCGCTGGAGGCGTTGATCGAGGCGCGAGCGAGCGAGCTCAGCAGCGGTGAGTTGGAGACAAAGCTGCGCGAGGACACGGTGGATGTGACGCTGCCAGGCACGCCGGCGCAGCCCGTCGGGCGCCTGCATGTGCTCACGGCCACGCAGCGGCTGCTGGAGGACATCTTCCTCGGGCTGGGCTTCACGGTGCTGGAGGGGCCGGAGGTGGAGAGCGTGCACTACAACTTCGACGCCCTCAATCACACGCCCACCCATCCTGCGCGGGCGCGCACGGACACCTTCTACATCGAGCAGCCCAACGGCGCCGCTGCGGGCGGCGCGGAGGAGCTCGTGCTGCGCACGCACACCTCGCCGATGCAGATTCGGGCGATGGAAGCGCATCCGCCGCCGCTTTACGTGGTGATCCCCGGGCGCGTCTACCGGCCCGACAGCGACGCGACGCACACGCCGCAGTTTCACCAGGTGGAGGGACTGGCGGTGGATGAGGACATCACGCTCGCCGACCTCAAGGGCACGCTGCTGGCCTTCGCCCGCGCGACCTTCGGCGAGGCGCGCGAGGTGCGCCTGCGGCCCCACTTCTTCCCCTTCACCGAGCCGAGCGTCGAGGTCGACGTCTCCTGCTTTCACTGCGACGGCAAGGGCTTCCTGCGCGACGGCGCGCGCTGCTACCTGTGCAAGGGCGAGGGCTGGCTCGAGATACTGGGCGCGGGCGAGGTCGACCCCAATGTGTATGCCTATGTACCGACCACCGATCGCAACGCGCCTGGCTATGACCCGGAGAAGCTGCGGGGCTTCGCGTGGGGTTTGGGAGTGGAGAGGGCCGCGATGCTCATGTACGGAGTGCCCGATCTGCGCCTGATGTATGAGAATGACTTGCGGTTCTTGGAGCAGTTTGGCTAATGCGCGTTCCGCTGACATGGCTGCGCGAGTACTGCGATCCGGCGCTCGACGTGCACGGCATCGAGGAGCGCCTGACGATGACGGGCACCAAGGTCGAGGCCATCCACCATCACGGCGTGCGCGAGCTCGAGAACTTCGTGGTGGGGCACGTGCTGGCGGCCGAGCGCCACCCCGACGCCGATCGCCTCACGGTGTGCGAGGTCGACCTCGGACCCGCGCGGCCCGAGGGTCCCGCCACGATCGTCTGCGGGGCGGCCAATGTTGCCGCCGGGCAGGACGTGGCGGTTGCGCGGCC
>DATBPO010000065.1:0-1852 GCA_036561265.1 Solirubrobacteraceae bacterium
TTCGCTGACTTCCTCTCCCGAGGCGAGTTCGACCGCCATCTGCGGCGCATGCGCCCCATGTATCGCTCGCGCCGCGACGCGCTCCTGACCGCGCTGACCCGGCACCTGCCCGAGCTGGAGCCGACCGGGATTGCCGCTGGCCTGCATCTGGTCGCGTGGCTGCCCCCGGATCTCGACGAGGCGACGGTGATCGCGGCGGCGGCCCGCGAGGGAGTCGCGGTCGCCGGCGTGACGCCCCACCGGCTGTCGCCGACGCCGCGTGGCGGCCTCATCTTTGGGTACTCGGACCTCAACGAGCAGGCGATCGCGGACGGCGTCGCACGTCTGGCCCGAGCCGTTTCAAGCCTGCCCGAGGCATGACCCAGGATCAGGTCAGCCGGGGGCCATGTCCACGAACCGGCTGTAGTGACCCTGGAAAGCCACCGTCACCGTCGTAGTTGGCCCATTTCTGTGCTTCGCTACGATCAAATCGGCCTCGCCAGCGCGGGGGGATTCGCGCTCGTAGGCGTCCTCGCGGTGCAAAAGAATAACAACGTCACTATCTTGTTCTATGCTATTGTGGAGGCTGATTCCATTTGCCACGAAATTGTGAGTTCCTAGCACGGTGGCGTCGTAAACCGGCTGCTCACCAGCGCTTTCCACGGATGCGATCTCATCCCAGAACACGTCATTAGTGGCGACCATCTCCAGCTGAGCGTCATCAAGAATGGTCGCGACCCGGCCTAGCCGCTCCCGGCTCGGCGCGTGCTTCCAGAGGGTGGTACCGCAGTATTGGGTGCCGAGTGCCGCAGCGAACTGGCGCTGGGTCATCTGCCGCTCCACCAGAACCGAACGGACCCGGTCCCAGACCTCTCGCGGAATCGTGTCCAGGTTGGTGTTGCCCTTGATTGCCATCAGCTTCTGCCGGGACTTCTCCGCCATAACCGACCGCGCCCCGTGCACACCGATGTCGTCGAGGAAGCGGAGCTGGTTCTCCGCCCCGTAGACCAGCAGGTGATAGCACGGACGGTAGTCGCCCTTCCGGGTTTCCTTGACGCGGGTCATCACGTTGAAGCGCAACAGCAGCCGTGCGACGTCATCCACCATCCGGCGGCTGGTCGAGGCGTAGTAGATGCGCGCCTGGCCGACCTTCTCGTCCCACCAGACACAGCCATCGGTCGCCCACAGATGCCGCAGGAACAGCGCAAGCTGCCGCTTCGGGAGAGAAAAGACAGGACCGGGCACGAACTTCTCGTGGCTGCGCAGGCCGAAAAGCCCCAGCGAGCCGAGCCAGGCAGCGATGGGGTTGCGCCGGCCGTGAGTCAGGTGGAACGGCGCCGGCAGGCGCAGCGAGGTGCACCTGGCCGCCTCGTGATCGTCGCGAACCGCGGTGATCCCGAAATGCCGCGCGGCGGCCGCGACCGCTGTCAGGTTGGCCTCATCCGTGCTGGCGTACCTGATCGGCTGGTTCTTCACGAAGGAGCCGTCCCCCAAGAGGTGCGCGAGCATGATCACCTCGGCCTCAGGCATGTCCCGTATCGCCAGCGGGGCCGGGGCATGGCGCGGCGCGGCGACACGGGAGCCGACCGCGAGCTCGACCAGCGGGCGCCACCCGTCGTAGGTGAGGAACGGGTGGTTCCCGGTGGCCATGACCTCGCGCCCGGACCGGAGCCGGACCCGGAACACCTCCTTGACGCCGCTGGGGAAGGCATGGCTCAGCGTGCGCGGAACCAGCCGTAGCCGCTCGTCCAGCGACCAGACCGGGACGTCACGCTCACCGGAGGCCAGCAGGTCACCCAGCGCGATCTCGGCCCCGGTGTCGGCCCGCAGGATCCGGGTCTCCGCGGTCAGGCAGCCGGACTCGCGTAGATCC
>DATBPO010000066.1:0-2210 GCA_036561265.1 Solirubrobacteraceae bacterium
CCCGCCACCTCGCTCATCGGCGCCAGCAGCGGCAGGCGTCCGCCCGCGTCCTCCACCGTCTCATACGCAATGCACGTCGCCCCCGACTGCCGCAGGCCCTCCGTCAGCGACGGCGCCGCCGCCAAGTGCAGATAGGTGAAAAGCGTCTGCTCCTCGCTGAGCATCGCCACCTCCTGCGGCTGTGGCTCCTTGACCTTCAAGATCAGCTCAGCCTCTTTAAACACGCTCGCGGCGTCCCTCACAATGTGCGCCCCCTGCGAGTGAAAGTCGGCGTCGGAGAGCGCGCTGCCCTCGCCGGCTCCGGCCTGGATCAGCACCTCGTGCCCGCGCGTGCTCAGCTCACGCACACCCGCGGGCGTAATCGCCACACGGTACTCGTCTGACTTGATCTCGGCGGGAACCCCGATTCTCACCTAACCCACCTTCTCCTCATACCCCCGAAGGGGGTATGAATTAAATAAAGGAGTTGTCCCGAAGTGAGAATCATCTGGAAAGCTCCCGCCCCCGCAGGGCGAGCCAGAACTCGATGCGGTCGCGGGCTTTCGAGAAATCCCGGCCGGTCAGCTGCTCGACGCGGCGAATCCGATACCGCAACGTATGGCGGTGACAATACAGCGCCGTCGCCGCTTTCTCCCAGTGCCCATTGTGTTCGATGAACACATCGAGCGAGCGCAGCAGCTCGTCGCCGTAGTCGCCCTCGCCCGCTTCGATCGGCCCCAGCACGCCGCGGCAGTAGCTGATCAGCGCGTCGTCGTCCTGCAGCGAAAGCAGCAGCTGGAAGGCGCCCAGGTCGCGGTGGCTGGCCACCTCGGGGGCGTTGCCGTTGTGCAGCCGCACCGCCTCCAGGGCGCAGCGCGCCTCGTGGAAGCTCAGGCGCAGGCTGTGTGTGGGGGCTGCGCGGCTGGCGCTCGCGCGTACCTCGCCCGCGGCGCTCTGCAGCTCGGCGCGCGCGCGGGCGGCGATCTCGATCGGCTCCACGCCGGAGGGCGCGTCGATGACCGCGCACAGCAGCCCCATGCGCGTGGCCACCAGCCCATGGGCCTCGGCGCGGCGCAGCGCGCGCTCGAGCACCGGCGCCGCCGCGTCGGGGTCGCGCAGGGCGAAGGCCAGCACCGCCGCATGCTCGCCCACGCCAAAGGGCTTCAGACGCGCCTGCAGCTCCTCGGGGTGCAGGCGTCCGGTGAGGGCCTCCGCGAGGACATCGCCCGCCAGGCGCCGCTCCGTGTCGCGTTCGATGCGCATGTGCATCAGCTCCAGCGCCACCACCGTGACGGCCTGGCGCAGGATCAGGCGCTCGAAGTCGCCCAACTCGCCCTTGACGCTCGCGCCGATCAGCCACGCGTGCGGCGCCGCGCGGTCGCGCGCGATGATCGGCAGCGCCAGTACGCTCCCCGGCCAGCGCGGCAGGCGCGGCTCCAGCGCACCCACCACCCCGCGCGGGCCGCTGCCATTACTCGCTCCCGCGCCGCCGCCCGCGTGGCGCACCTCGCGGGCGATCGCCTGGCGCTCGTTGTCGGTCAGCGGCCGCACATGCGCGTGCCAGGCCAGCTCCTCGCCGTGGGCATCCAGCACACCCGCCACCCCCGCAATCGCACCGGCAGTGGCGCGCACCACCTCCGTGAGCCCACGCTGCTCCAACACCAGGCGCTCCAAGCGCTCCTGTATCGCCATCGAGCGCCGCAGCGTCTCAAACTGCTGGCCCGCCAGGTGCGTGAAGGCGCGCTCCGTGACCGCGATAAACGGCAGCTCGTAGGGAACCTCGAACACCGGGAACTGCGATTTGCGCGCCGCCGTGAGCAGCGCCGGCGGAATGCGCTCGTGCGCAAAGCCCGTGCCAAAGCCCACCGCCGCGATGCCGCGGTCCTTCAGGCGCTCAATGAATTCGCGCTGCACCTTGGGCTTGTCCAGCTGCAGCCCCGTAGTGAGCAGCATCTCCCCGCCGGTCAGCCAGGGCGTGGGATCGACGAGCTCCGTGGAGTGCACCCAGCGCACCCGCGCGTTGGCAGCCTCGTGGCCGCTGGCCAAATCAAGCCCCAGCTCAGCCAAAAGGCTCTCAACCGTCAGATCCATGAAAATGCCAGCTCCATCGCACCATCAATCCACTTCATCATCGATCTCGTACATCCAGATCCCTTCCCCGCGACTGGCGGGACTTGGGGAGAGGTTTTTTTATTTCTATTTTTTTATTCAAAAAAATATTTACCTCAAGA
>DATBPO010000067.1:0-5939 GCA_036561265.1 Solirubrobacteraceae bacterium
GCCGCTCGATGAGAGGAAACTGTACTGCGGGCTGGCCATGGGTACACGGACTCGATCTCCGGGTTCTGACGCCGGTTCAGCTGGTTCATCTCCAGCTCGTACTCGAAGTCCGAGATCGCCCGCAGGCCCTTGACGATCGAACGCGCCCCCACGTGGCGCGCGAACTCCACGACCAGCGTTTTGAAGGGCTCCACGCGCACCCCCGGCAGGTCCTCAGTGGCGCGTTCGATGAACGCTAAACGCTCCTCAATGCCAAACAGCGTCTTTTCCTTGCGTACCGAGCGATTGACGACCGCCACCACCACTTCGTCATACAGCTGCGCCGTACGGCGGATCACGTCCAGATGGCCGTTGGTGACGGGGTCATAGGACCCCGGGCACACGGCTATCGACTTATTTAGGTTCATATGTGGCGGTGGATTGTGATGGTTGTATCGCCGTAGCGGCGCTGCTGCTCTGTCTCCAGCTCCGCGCTGTCGAGCTCAAGCGGCGCCCGCCGATCGCTCTCCACGACTACCCGCGCGTGAGGAGCCAGCAGCGGCGGCAGCGCCACCGACAGCTCGCGCGCCCACGCTCGCGCATCGCCGTATGGAGGATCGATGAATATGAGATCGTACGTTTCATCGCGCTCGCGTGCGGCGCGGAGAGCTTTGGAGACGTTTGTGGGGAGGAGTTGGGTGGCCGGTTTGTCCACTTCCAGCGCGCTCAAGTTGGCTGTCAGTGCCTGCAGTGCTGCCGGGTTTTGCTCAACGAACACCGCGCGCATGGCGCCGCGAGAGAGGGCCTCGATACCCAGCGCCCCCGTACCGGCGAACAGGTCGAGCACCGTTGTTTCTCTCACATCCCCCAGCATCGAGAAGAGCGCCTCACGCACCCGATCGGACGTCGGCCGCGTCGCCCTTCCGCGCGGTGCCTGCAGGCGCCGGCCGCCGTAACGTCCCGCGATCACCCTCACGCTGGGATCGGCTCGTGGGACTCGGCGCCGAAGGCCTCCTGCAGCGCGTCGCCCAACAGTGTGTGCTCGGGCGCCTGCAGCTCAGGGTCCTGCGCCACGATCCTCTGCGCCTGCCTGCGTGCGCCCTCCAACAGCCCCGCGTCCTGCGGCAGGCAGGCGACGCGGAACTGGCCCAGCCCCGACTGGCGCGTGCCGATCAGCTCGCCCTCGCTGCGCAGCTCCAGGTCGATCTCAGCAAGACGAAAGCCGTCGGTGTGCTCGGCCAGCGCACGCAGGCGCCGGGTTCCCGGGGGGGTGGGTGGGCCCATCAAAAGGCACGTGGAGGCGTGCTCGCCGCGGCCCACCCGCCCGCGCAGCTGGTGCAGCTGAGAGATACCGAAGCGCTCGGCGTTCTCCACCAGCATCACCGTCGCATTGGGCACGTCTACGCCAACCTCGATCACGGTCGTGGCCACCAGCACATCGGCCTCCCCCGCCGCGAAAGAAGCCATCGCCTGCTGCTTCTCCTTGGCGCGCATCTGGCCATGCAGCAGCAGCAGCCTGTGGCCCTTGAGCTCGCCCCGCGCCAGGCGCTGCATCTCAGCGGTGGCTGCCCGTAGGTCGCCCTCGCCGCCCTCGGCCTCCTCCACAAGTGGACACACCACATACGCCTGCCGGCCCGCGCGCAGCTGCTCGCGCAGGAGTTCATACGCGCGCGCCCGCGAGCGCTCGCTGGTGACCAGACGCGTTCTGATCGGCCTGCGCCCATGGGGCAGCTCGCGCAGCGCCGTCACATCGAGGTCGCCGTGTTCTGAGAGCGCCAGCGTGCGTGGGATCGGCGTCGCGGTCATATGCAGCACGTGCGCCGGGCGGGTGGGATCGCCCTCACCAAGTGCCGCGCGCTGGCGCACGCCGAAGCGGTGCTGCTCATCGACGACCGCCACCGCCAGGTCGCGGAAGCGCACATCGGGCTCGATCAGCGCGTGCGTCCCGACCACCAACTGCAGCTCACCGCTGTTGAGCTTGCCCAAAGTGTCCGCCCGCCGGCTGGCCCGCGTGGAGCCCGTGAGCAGCGCGCAAGCTACCTGCTCGCTTCCCAGCAGCCGCTGGATGGTGGCAAAGTGCTGTTCGGCCAGCGTCTCCGTCGGTGCCATCAGCGCCGCCTGACGGCCGTGCTCGACCGCCCGCAGCATCGCCCACAGCGCCACGACGGTCTTGCCGCTGCCGACCTCACCCATCAGCAGGCGCTGCATCGGACAGGGCTGCTCCAGATCCGCCCCGATCGTCGCGATCGCGCTCTGCTGTCCCTGGGTGAGCGCGAAAGGTAGGCCGTGCCCGAGCCAGCGCTCGCTCAGCGACGGGGGCTCGTCAAGCACCGGCGCACCGGTGAGGGCACGTCGTCGTGCGCGGCGACGCAGGAACACCAGCTGTGTCAGCAGCAGTTCCTCAAAGGCCAGCCGCTCGCGCCCGGCCTCGGCGTCCTCGGGGCGCTCCGGGAAGTGCAGGGCACTCAGCGCCGACGGACGGTCGGGCAGTCCCTCGCCTGCTCGCAGCACCGCCGGCAGGGGCTCCAACACGTCCGCCAGCGCGTCCTTTGCGCCCTGCACCAGGGTCAGGATCTGCGTCGAGCTGATTTTCTCGCTTGCGGGGTAGTGGGCCACGGTGCCGCCCGCCTGCTCGCCCTCGCCGGCGCCCACCTCGCTACCCACCGCATGGTGGGCCACGCCGAAGTCCCCCCGCTGTCCCGCCTTGCCGTGCAGCACCAAACGCGTGCCTGGGGGGTACTTCTCCACCAGCCAAGGCTGATTGAAGAACACCGCGCGTATCGCCCCGGTGGCGTCCCCCACCCAGGCCTCCACCAGCGGGCGCATGCCCCGGCGGCGCACCGGCCGCGCCGCGATCGAGCGCACCTCCACAGCCACCGTCGCCTGCTCGCCCACCCGCAGCTCGGCCACAGCGCGCGCCTCGCGGCGCTCGCGTGGTAGATGCTCCAGCAGGTCTCCCACCGTGTGGAGCTCCAGTGCCTTGAGCCCCTCGGTGGCTTTCTTGGTGGGCGCCTTCAGCGGCGTGCGCAGACGCGAGGGTCGCGGCCAGCGCACGGGCGCGAGCAGCATCTCGCTGTGTGTCAATGCCGTCCCACCTGCAAAAGCCGGCAACCCTGGTGCGTCCGCAGGTTGGGCATCCGTGGTTGGCATGGCAGCAGCGGCGGGCATCACCCCCGCAGATAATGATCCTCCGCGCGGTCGATCCCCATGCCTGTGGGTCCGCCGGCCGGGTCCCGCAGTCCAGTCAAGCGCTACTCGGCGGCCAGCAGCCACCAGTAGGCCGGCTGCCCACCGTCGCGCACTTCGAGTTCGGTCCCACCGGCGTCCTGGAGCATGTGCTCGACGTCCTTCAGCTCAAGCGGCGCCTGCGCGCCTGCAAGTACGCTCACGAGCTCCGCGGGCGGATGGCCGTTGGCTCCGTTAGCGAGCACTGCGAGCACCTCGCGCAGCGTCTGCACCGGCTCGCCCCAGGCGACCACCTCGTCCTCCACAAAACCAACGGCATCGCCAGGTTGAAAGCGCCCCAGCGTGTCCTCGCGCGCCGCGGGAGCCACAGCGCCCGTTCGCACCAGCGCCAGCGCCTCGTTGAGGGCCACCGCGTTCTCCTCCACGCTGCGCTCCGGCACCAGCGCCAGCGCCGCTGCCAGCCCGGCCTGCTGGCTGGTCACAGGCACCACCACCACCTGCTTCTCCGAGAGCTCCGCGGCACGCTCGGCCGCCATGATCACGTTCCCACTGTTGGGCAGCACCACAACCTCCTGCGCCGGCACCTCGTGGATCGCCGCGAGGAGCTCATAGGTCGAGGGATTCAGCGTGGGACCGCCATCGAGTGTGTACACGCCGAGCTCGGCGAACATCTGTGCGAGCCCCTCCCCGCTGACCACCGCCACAGCACCGCAGCGAACGGCGAGGCCAGAAACCACATCCTCCGGGACATCGGTCAAACGCTCCGCGCGCTCGGCCACCTGCACACGCATGTCGGCCACGTCAAGATGGGATACCTCGCCGGCATCGGCAAAAACCGCTGTAGCTCGCTCGGGCTCGTCGGTGTGCAGGTGCACCTTCAACGTGCTGGCGTCGCCCACCACCAGCACCGAATCGCCCAGCGCCTCAAGCTTGGGGATGAAGCGCCCCGGCGCCATGTTGCGGCCGGTCACGGCGAAGTTCGTGCAGTAGCGGTAGGTGCTTGAGCTGTGCTCGGGGTGGTGCACGCGCGCGGGCTCGTAGTGGTCAAGCTCCGGCGCCTCCTCCCCCCGCAGCGCCGCCACGACGCCGGCGAAGAGGATCGTCAGCCCGTACCCACCGGCGTCGACAACGCCGGCATCGCGCAACTCCTTGAGTAGTTCGGGACCGCGCTTGACCGAGTCCTGCCCGGCCATCACGGCGCGCTCCAGGATCTGCGCGATCGTCTGGTCCTGCACCTCCGATGCAGTCTCGGGCTCAAGGCGCATCCCCGCCGGATTGTGCGCCACGTCGCTTGAGATCTGCCGCGCCATCTCGCGCGCCACCGTCAGGATCGTGCCCTCCGCGGGCTGGCGCACCGAGGCGTAGGCCCGCTCCGCGGCATTTGCCAGCGCCGCCCCGATCAGCGTCGCGTCGATCAGCTCCCCCGGCCGTGACACGAGCTCCTCCGCCGCCCCACGGATCAGCTGCGAGAGGATCACCCCCGAGTTCCCCCGCGCCCCCAACAGCGCCGCGCGCGCCACCGACTGCACGATCTCATCGCGCCCGATCTCATCGACCGTGCGCTGCCCATCTCCTCCGCCGAGCCGGTCGAGCTCCGCCAGCACCGCGCGCAGCGTCAGCACCATGTTGTCGCCCGTATCCCCATCGGCCACGGGGAAGACGTTGAGGTCGTTGACCTCCTGCCTGCGGGACTCCAGGTGCGCCAACGCACCCGCCACCGCGGCGCGGAAGCGAAGGAGGTTGGTGTCGGTCACAGCAGCACCTTCAGCATCTTCCCGATCCCTCGCGTCGAGCACATCGCCCACGCGAGAACACTCCCAGCCCGCTGCTCAGAGGGCCTTCGTGACCTTGCCAGCCTTCAAGCAACGCGTGCACACATACACCCGCCGTGGCGCCTTCCCGACCAAAATCCGCACCTTCTGCAGGTTCGGGTCAAAGCGCCGCCTAGTAGCGACCATCGAGTGGCTCCGGCTATTCCCGAACGCGGGACCCTTCCCGCAGCTGTGGCAGATCTTGGCCATTGGGGGGTGCAGTCTAGCCGCTTGCGAGCTCGCTGCGCAGTTCGGCCATGCGCAGGACGGCCTCGGCGGCGTGACGGCCTGAGTCGCGCTTGCCGCCGCCGGCGCGGGCTAGGGCCTGCTCCATGTTCTCGCAGGTGAGCACGCCGAAGGCACAGGGGACGCCGGTCTGCAGCTGAACCTGCTGGATCCCGCGGGCGGCCTCGGCGCATACGTAGTCGTAGTGGCTGGTCTCACCGCGGATTACGGCTCCTAGACAGGCAATGCCGGCGAAACGGCCGGAGGTGGCGGCGTAGCTGGCGGCCAGGGGGAGCTCGAAGGCACCGGGGACATCGAACACGTCGATTTCGGTGTGGCCGGCGGCTGCGAAGGTTTCCTTGGCGCCGTGCACCAGACGTTCGGCGAGGTCCTCGTAGAAGCGGCCGACGGCGATGGCGAACCTCATCGTCATCGCTTGCCCGTCCCACCGTCAGGGGGGGTGCCCGGACTGGCGTGCTGCTCCTCTTCGCGCTGGCGTCCCTGCTCCTCGGCGAGGTCGCGGCTGCGCTCACGGTCCTGCTCGCGCTCGGAGTGCAGCAGCTCGGCGTCTAGGTTCAATCCCTGGTGGTGCAGGATGTGGCCCATGCGCTGAGCCTTCGTGCGCATGTAAGCCTCGTTGTGCTCGTTGGGAGGGTGGACGATTGGGATCTGGGCGCTGACGGACAGGCCATAGCCCTCCAGGCCGCGGATCTTCTTGGGGTTGTTCGTCAGGATGCG
>DATBPO010000068.1:0-29170 GCA_036561265.1 Solirubrobacteraceae bacterium
TGCGCGACGGCTGGCGCAACTGGCGCGGCCTGCTTCTGTTCCTCGCGATAGCCGCCGCGGTCTCGCTGCCGTGGTACATCTACCACGTGGCCCAGCTGCATGGGCTCGTCGAAGGCCAGGGAGGAACGGGAGCAGCTCCAAGCGCCGAATCGGCTCCCCCGCTGCTTTCCCGCGCAAGCCTGCTGTGGTACGCATGGGCGGCGCTCAACGTGCAGCTGCTGACGCCGCTTGTGCTGTTCCTGCTCGTCGGGATCCTCTGGACGATCCGCGACTGCTTCAAGCGTTTCTCGCCCGAGAACCTGGGGCCCGAGCTGCTGGGCGGGGCCTTCGTCTCATGGCTGGGAATCACGCTGATCAGGCATAAGGACATGCGCTTTACGATGCCCGCCCTGATCTACATCGCGGTGCTCGCGACAGGCTGGATCGTGGTCGCGCGGCCGCGCCTGCGCCTCGCCGCAACCGCTTGCCTGGCTGCAATCCTGGCGGTCAATTTCCTCGCCGTCTGCATCGGCATCGGTCACGCCGTGCGCATCCTCCTGCCCGGTGCGCCCACCACCGGTGTCCCCACGCGGCAGTTCACGCTCTACTCGCCCGCCGGCTACATCCGCGGTGGACCCGAACACGACGGCGACATCCTGAAGCTCATGCGAGAACTTAAGCGCGCCGGCGTGCACACGGTCACCTTCGATGCCGGCAGCACCGACATCGCCGACTTCACCACCTACGGGCTGGAGGTACGCGCAATCCAAGCTGGTCTGACGGCGACCGCCGTCTACAACCCCACGGCGCTCGGCCCGCACGACGCCTTCATGCTGCGCCATTTTCCCCAGGCGGGAGACCCGCCACCGTGCCAGCGCCTGAACGATGGAAGCGGTGTCTACGTGGAGCTCGGCAATCCCGTCAAGCCCTTTCAGGAATACACCCTCATCTGTCCCGCCCGCAATCCCGCGATCTATCGGCGCACCGCCCCGCCCTCGCTTGAAATGCAGATCCAGCAGCACCCCGAAATCGCCGGCACCTCGCGGGCAATGCTGCTGCGCGTACTGCTCGCACTGCACCGCCAGGGCGTGAAGGTGATGGAGTTCGATCGCGCCTCCGCCAATGCGCTTTTCTTCCAGCCCGTCGGACTGGAACGCCTGGCGGCGCTCGCCCAGCTACCCGTGCCTCCCGGACTTGCGCCACAGTCGCTCGCGCCCAGCGACGCCTACCTGCTGCGCAAGCCGATCACGCCCGGAGCACCCCGGCCCTGCGGGCGCTTCCCTGACGGCACCGGTCTGTACGTCGTGCTGGGCAATCCCACTGTGCCCCACCCGCGCTACGACTGCCCTGTTCGTTAGCTGAACTGCCACGCACTTGCTGAACGGTGACGGAGCGTCCGGTCCCGTCAGAGGCTGTGGGCACGCTGGTTGGCCGTCTGTTCTAGCCTCGCTTACCCGCGTGAGCAATCGCGCCGAAGTGTGTCTCAGGACAGTCCAGATACCTGCGCACATGGATCGCGCCTCCCAAGGAGAGAACTGCATGAGACGACTTCTACTCGCCGCCGCAGGCCTGGCGGCACTTACGGTGGGCGCCCCCGCGACGGCCCTGGCCAGCCATGGACACCACCATCACCACAAGCGAAGGGGCCACCACGCGAAGGTCCGTTTCGAGCACATCGGCCCCCGAGGCACAGCCCCGACGGCCCCGGGGACGGGGACCGGCAGCCCGCCCGCCACGCCGCCTGCTACCCCCACCAACGAAAATGCCGGCAAGGTGGCTTCCTACACCGGCGGTGTGCTGACGCTCACGCTGAACGACGGCTCGAGCTCGAGTGTAAGCGGCAAGGTCACCAACGCCACGCGCATCGAGTGCGTGAGCGCCACGACCCCGCCTGCCGGCCCCGGCCAGGGCGAGGACGATGGCCCCGGCAACAACAACGGCCCCGGCGACGATAACGGCGCAGGCGATGATAACCACCAGGGCGACCAGCAGGGAGGCGGACCGCCCCCTACGCCGGGTGCTGCCGGAGCGCCGCAGTGGATGCCCGGCGAGGACGGCAACGACGATGACAACGAAAACCCGGCTGCCGGCGCACCGCCGTGCGATACCTCGGCGCTCGTCGTCGGGGCAATTGTGCGCGAGGCCGAGCTACGCATCGGTCCGGGCGGCACTGAATTTGAGAGCATCGAGTTGGTGAGGTAACCTCGTAAGCAGGCTGAGCGTAGGGCGCCTTGGCGCCGCCTGGCCAGGGTCCTCTACGCTCATTTGCATCGCGTACCCAGGAGGATGATAGGCAAGCAGTACCTCAGCAGCCTGATTCTTCTATTTCCAATGAGCCCCTCGGTCTCAGTCCGCCTGCTCCTGACCCAGAGCGACGAGCGTCTGGTGGAGTTGGCGCGCGCCGGACACGAGCGCGCCTTTGAGGCGCTCGTGCTGCGCTACCGCCGCCCGCTACTCGGCTATTGCCGACGGCTACTACTACCCAACGAGCGCGCCGAGGATGCCCTGCAGCAGGGGCTGTTACAGGCGTGGCTCGCGCTGCAAGGCGGCACCGAGGTGCGCGATGCCAAGGCCTGGCTCTACCGCATCGTGCACAACTCGGCGCTCAACATGTTGCGCCGCTCGGGCTATGACTACTCGCAGCTCAGCGAGACACTCACAGGTGCGGGCGCGCCCGCCGAGGACCTCGACCGGCGCATCGCCGTGCGCGAGGCCCTGGCTGGCCTGGCGGCCCTGCCCGAGATGCAGCGCGAAGCGCTATTGCGCACCGCCGTGGACGGCAGCAGCTATCAGCAGGCAGCCGCAACCATGGGACTCAGCGAGCCGGCGCTGCGCGGACTGGTTCATCGCGCGCGGAGCACCCTGCGCGCCGCGGCCACCGCACTGACCCCTTCGCCGCTGCTCAGCTGGGCGTTGAGTGGGGGGGGCGGTGCCGCGGATGCCCCACTCACCAGCCGCCTCGTCGAGGCAGGGGCCAGTGGCGGCTCCATCGGCCTCGCGGGGATCCTCACCAAGGTGGGCGCCACGGCTGTCACCGCGGGGGTACTCGTGGGTGGCATCGGCACACTGCACCTGCAGCGGCCAGGGAGCGCCACCGGGCACCAAAGTGTGGCGGGGCGCCGCCACGGCTCGGCGCGGAATGATGCTCGCTATATGGCGGCCTCGCCGCGGGCCGGGCTCGAGCTTGCATCGAGCAGCGGGGCCACGGTTGCGGGCACCACCGGCGCCCTTTCCTCGCGGCCGCCCCGGCGCCGTCACAGCCGGGCGTCAGCTCTGCATCGTGTGAGCGGCGGAGCACGCCGGCCGATGCGCCCCCACCGCGCGCTGGCGATCCCGTCGACCCCCCCCATCGCCGCCGTGCCACCTCCATCCACCCCCATCGCCTCCGTGTCGCACCCCACCCCGTCTCAGCCAGCCAGCCGCCAGCCAGCCAGCCAGCGGCCAGTCAGCCAGCCGCCAGCCAGCCAGCCAGCCGCTAGCCGGCCAGCCAGCTCCGCCCCACAAGCGCGAGACGGCGGCGGCGGGAACAGCGGCAACGGACAGAACGGCGCCCGTCGCGACAGCGGCGCCGTCCACGGCAACGGCGCACGTCGGGGCGAGGGGACTCACCGAGAATCTGGCTCAGGCGATGGGGGCAGACACGGCAACGGCGGGCACGACTCGGCAGGAAGTCAGACGACGAAGCCGTCCATCACTAGCACGTCCACGACGACCACCACAAGCACATCTACCACAAGCAAGTCCACGACGAGCACGTCCACCACCACGTCCACGACAAGCACGGCCGGTCAGGAAACCGCTGCGACCCCTAGCGCTTCCCCCGGGTCAGGCGCGCCAGCTCACGACCGAAGGCATCCTCCACCTCACGGGTCATCGTCAGCTGGTAAGAGGCCAGCAGGGCCTGGGAGGAGAGCGGGCGCAGGCGGTCGATCGACTCGGTGACTTCGGCCCAGCGCTCCTGCGGATAGCCGGCCGCCGCGAAAGGCTTCCACAGGTCCTCCAGAAAGAGGCGCACGAACTCGCGTGCGATCGATTTGCACTGGTCCTGGAGCTTGGCAACGACCGTCAAAGCGTGGGCCAGCGGCACACCGCGCCCGACCACCTCCTCGGCGGCGTCGAGCAGCGAGGGCATGGGCGCCTCAAAGCGGTCCTCGCCCAGCGGCGTGAGCAGCCCGATGCGGTGTGCGCGCGCGAGCGTCTTCGCATCGGCCTCCTCGCCGAAGCGCTCCCGGAGCTCCTGCAGGGTAAAGACCCGCGGCTGCTCGGTCTCGAAGGGCACGCTCACGGCCTCACGCAGGTTCAGCAACTGCTCGGGCTTGCTCTGGGTCTCCTCCAGCAGACGCTGGATCGCGCGCAGATTGAAGCCATCGGCCTGCATCTGCTGGATCAGCTTCAGCCGCGCCACATGCTCGGGGCCGTAATAGCCCACGCGCTCGCGCACCTCCGGCGCGGGCAACAGACCCCGCGCGCGGTGGGCGCGGATGTTGCGCACCGTCATGCCGCTCTCGGAGGCCAGCTGCTCGATTGTGAGCGTCTCCACGGCGACCAGCATACCACCGGATAGTGGACCTCCAAACGATGTGACATCAAATGATGTATAGTGCCCGCCCATGAACCTCTTCCCCTCACTTCTCGCATCCTCAGCGCCCCCCGCGCGCGGGGCGCCGATCGGCGATCTCCTGTGGGCCAGCGCCGTGGCCACCGTCATTAGCGTGATCGTGCTGTGGGTCGCAGCAGCGCACCGCGCGGGGCGCATCACCTGGCTGAGCACAGCAGCCCAGCGCGCCCAGCGCATGACCGGCCTGCCCGGGTGGGCGGCGCTGCCGTTGCTCGTCACCGGCGCAGCCCAGGGCATCGCGGTGTTCGGCTTCTACTGGGACGTCGCCAAGCACATCGACACCGGACGCGACCCCGGCCCGTTTGGCACCGCCGCGCACTACCCGATCCTCGTGGGCCTCGCCGGCATAACCCTCGGCGGCTTCCTGGCGATCGTGCTGGGTAGCGACGAGCAAAGGAGCGCCGACAAAGCGTTAGCCTACGGCGAGACACCGGCTACTCCCGCAGCCTCCCCCGCCAGCGCCAGCGGCTTCCCCAGCAAGACTTCAAGCCCCGGCTCGGTGCGCCTGGCGCGCGACTGGCACGCCCCGCTCGGCGGCCTGCTCATCTTCCTCTGCGGCGCCAGCGCACTGATCGGCTTTCCGCTGGATGACGTGTGGCACACCCTCTTCGGCCAGGACGTCACGCTGTGGGGCCCCACGCACGTGTTGATGATCCTCGGCGCCTCGCTGTCGGTGCTCGGCTGCTGGGTGCTGCTCGTGGAGGGCGCCCGCGCGCGCACGAGCACACGGCCGAACGCGGCGCAGCGCGCGCTGCTGCGCTGGCGCGAGATCGCGCTGGCAGGCGCCTTCCTGATTGCCCTCTCCACGCTGCAGGGCGAGTTCGACTACGGCATCCCCCAGTTCCAGCTCGTCTACCAGCCGATCCTAATTGCATTCGCCTGCGGCGCTGGGCTGGTTGCGGCGCGCGTGCGCCTGGGGCGCGGTGGAGCGCTCGGAGCCGCGCTCTTCTACCTGGCCGTCTACGGCCTGTTGAGTCTCGTCATTAGCCAGGTGATCGGCGCCAGCACGCTGCACTTCCCGCTCTACCTCCCCGCGGCGCTGCTCGTGGAGCTCGTGGCGCTGTTCCTCGAGCGCCCTCGCGCCGGCACCGTGGGGCGCTCCGTCAGAGCGCGTCCCGTCCTCTTCGGGGCGGCATCTGGCGTGCTCGTCGGCACCCTCGGCCTCGCCGCCGAGTGGGGTTGGTCGCATGTCTGGATGCCCCTGCCCTGGCCCTCCTCGATGCTGGCGCAGGTGGCCGTTCTCGGCCCGCTCGCCGCGCTGGCCGGTGGCGTGCTCGGCGGCTGCGTCGGCGACGCACTCGACCGCGGGCGCTCAGCCATCCCTGCCTGCACTGCCCCTCCCGCCTGGGTGGCGGGCCTCGCGGGCGCGTTGGCAATCGCCTGCATCGCCTGGCCGCTGCCGATGACCGCGGGCACCCCGATGACTGCCACCGCACGTCTGACCCCACTTAGCGGCGGAGCGCATAGGACGGTCGCAGCCACCTTTCACCTCTCGCCGACCAGCGCCGCCGAAGGCGCGCAGTGGGTGACGGTCACTGCCTGGCAGGGCGGCGGCCTGGTGGTGGACCGCCTGCGCCGCACAGCACCCGGCGTGTATGTGAGCACCGAGCCGATCCCTGTGGGGGGCAAGTGGAAGACGATGCTGCGCATCGCACGAGGGCGCGCGCTCGACGCCCTGCCCATCTACATGCCTGATGATCCCGCGATCCCCGCCGCCGAAGTACCGGCGCCAAGCACCTTCACGCGCGCCTTCGTGCGCGACAAGAAGATCATGCAGCGCGAGGCGATTGGCGGCGACCTGTGGCTGGCGATTCCCGCCTACCTGCTGCTGCTGGCGATCGTCACGCTGTGGATCGCCGCGCTTGCCTGGGGACTCGGCCGCCTGGGCCTGCCCCGCGAGGAGCGCACGGCGGGCGCGCCGGCGCGGCCGAAGAAGCCGGCTGGCACCGTAGCGAGGGTGACGGGATGATGAGCGCCGCGACCCTCCTCGCGCATGCTCTGCCGCTCGCCTGCAGCGGTCATCTGCTGATCGACCTGCCAATCTTCATGGGGCCGGTGTTTGTATTGGTGGGGTGGCTCTTGGTAATGACCCGCAGGGCGCGTAAGCAGGAGGCCAGGTCGCTGTGACTGAGCATCACCGCATAGCGATCGTCGGCGCGGGCTTCTCGGGCCTGGGCGCGGCGATCCGCCTCAAGCAGTCAGGCATCGAGGACTTCGTCGTACTCGAGCGCGGCGAGGACATCGGGGGCACGTGGAACTTCAACACCTACCCGGGCTGCCAGTGCGACATCCCCTCGCACCTCTACTCCTTCTCCTTCGCGCCCAACCCCAACTGGAGCCGGACCTACTCCAAGCAGCCCGAGATCTGGGAGTACCTGCGGCGAACTGCAAGCGAGCACGGCATCGATCCCCATGTGCGCCTGCGCGTCACCGTCATGGACGCCAGCTGGGACGAGGAGGCGCAGCTGTGGCGCATCCAAACCAGCGACGGCGATCTGACGGCGGAGGTACTGGTCGCCGGCGCAGGACCTCTGAGCGAGCCTAAGCTGCCACAGATCCCCGGGCTACAGAGCTTCCAGGGGGCGATGTTCCACTCCGCATGTTGGGAGCACGAGCATTCGCTGAAGGATGAGCGCGTGGCTGTGATCGGCACCGGCGCGAGCTCGATCCAGTTCGTGCCGCACATCCAGCGCGAAGCGCGCAAGCTGCACCTCTTCCAGCGTACCCCGCCGTGGATCGTGCGCCATAGCGACCGCAGGACCTCGCGCGCCGAGCGCTGGCTGTATCGCCATTTCCCGCCCGCGCAGCGACTCGTGCGCACAGCCATCTACTGGAGCAGGGAGCTCGTAGTGCCGTGGCTGATGCACCCGCGCGCTGGCAGCCTGCCCGAGCGCGTGTCCCGGCGCCATCTGCACAAGCAGGTCAGCGACCCCGCGCTGAGAGCCAGACTCGAACCCAACTATCGCATCGGCTGCAAGCGCATCCTGATCTCAAACGATTACTACCCAGCGCTCACCCAGCCCAACGTGGAGCTTGTGAGCGAGGGCATCAAAGAAATCCGGCCCCACTCAATCCTCACTAACGACGGCGTCGAGCGCGCGGTCGATGCGATCGTGCTGGGCACGGGCTTCCATGTCACCGATATGCCCATGGCGCAGTGGATCCACGGTCGCGCGCGCAGGAAGCTGGCCGACGTGTGGCACACCAGCGCCGAGGCCTACCTGGGCGCCACCGTCGCGGGCTTCCCCAACCTGTTCCTGCTCGTGGGACCCAACACGGGTCTCGGCCACAACTCGCTCGTGTTCATGATCGAGGCCCAGCTTGAGTACCTGATGCAGTGCCTGCACTTCAGCGAGCGCAGCGGCATGGATGTGTGGGAGGTGCGCGAGAGCGTACAGCGCGCCTTCAATGAGCGTATACAGCGCCAGCTGCAGGGCAGCGTCTGGACCTCGGGCGGCTGTGCCAGCTGGTACCTCGACGCAAGCGGCCGCAACACCACGATCTGGCCGGGCTTCACCTGGCGCTACCGGCGGCAGCTGCACTCGTTCACGCCAGCCGACTATAGGCTGAGGGCACGCACAGCAGCCCCACCCATAGAGACCTCCGCGGCTGAGCCCGTGCTGGTCTCGTGACCTGGAGGTAGAGGACCATCATGAGCCGCAATACCGCAGCCCCCTTCGACGTCAACGGGCGCACCGTCTTCATCACGGGTGCTGCGCGCGGCATCGGCGCCGCGACCGCCGAGCGCCTGCACGCCAAAGGCGCCAATGTCGCGCTCGTTGGCCTTGAGCCCGAGCGCCTGGAGGAGCTGGCTGCACGCCTCGGCGACCGCGCCGCATTCTTTGAGGCCGACGTGACCGACTACGCTGCGCTGGAGCGCGCGGTCAGCGCGACCGTCGAGCGCTTCGGTGCGCTTGACGTGGCGATGGCCAACGCCGGCATCGCCTACGTGGGCTCGCTGGCGACGGCGCCGATGGAGCACGTGGAGCGTACGCTGGCCGTGAACTTCCTCGGCGTCTGGCGCACCGACCGCGCCGTCATCAGGCACATCATGGAGCGCAAGGGCTACCTGCTCAACATCGCCTCGCTCGCCGCGGTGACGCACGCGCCGCTGATGGGCCCTTACACCGCCAGCAAGGCCGGGGTCGATGCGCTCACCGATGCCCTGCGCCAGGAGACGCTGCCCAGCGGCGCGCGCGTGGGCTGTGCCTACTTCGGCTTCATCGACACCGATCTCGTGCGCGGCAGCTTCGCGCAGCCCTCGGCGCAGACGATGATGGGGCGCGCGCCGGGCTTCCTGCGCAACCCCATCCCGCTCTCGCGCGCCGTCGACGCGATTGAGCGCGGCATCGAACGCCGCGCCGCGCGCCTGTGGGCGCCGCGCTGGGTCGGCGCGACGCTCGCGCTGCGCGGGCTCATCCAGCCCTTGACCGAACGCCAGACGGCCTCCGATGCGCAGAGCCTCGCCGAGGGCCTGCGGCTGGCCGATCCAGCGAGCGGCGAGACCACGGCGGAAGACCCACTGCTCGGCGTCGCCGCCAAGGCGCTCTGAGCTACTCCGCCTGCGAGAACTCCACGATCGCGATCGCCAGCATGACGAGGCCGAGCAGCGCGACGACGGCGGCCTCCAGCAGCGAGGGCACGCGCCAGCCCCACCACGTGACCCCGGGGTCCAGGGCGCGGCGCGCGGCCGCTGAGATGTCGAGATGGGAGAAGATGAGGCGGCGCATCGGGTCCACCGCGTAGGTGAGCGGGTCGAGGCGGTTCAGCACCGACAACCACGGCGGCAGGTCGGAGACCGGGAACAAAGCTCCGGAAATGAAGAACATCGGCAGGATGACCATCTGCGTGAGGGCCATGAAGGACTGCATCTGCGACATTCGCGCCGCGGCCATGACGCCGAAGGCGGTGATGCTGAAGGCCAGCAGCAGCTGCAGGGCAAAGACAGCAACGACGAGCTCGAACGTGAAGGGCACGCCGATCAGCGGCCCGATGGCGATCACAATGGCCCCCTCAAAGGCCGCGACGGTGGTACCCCCCAGGCACTTGCCGAGCACCAGCGAGGAGCGCCGCACAGGCGCGACCATCATCTCGCGCAGGAAGCCGAACTCGCGGTCCCACACGATCGAGGCCGCCGAGAACATGGCTATGAACATCACGGCCATGCAGAGCACGCCGGGGTAGACGAAGGTGCGGAAGTTGACCCCATGCGTGCCGGCGGAGGCCAAACGCGAGAGCCCGGTGCCGAGCACGAACAGGAACAGAAACGGCTGCACCAGAGCGGTAATCAAGCGCAGGCGATCGCGCGAGAAGCGGATCAGCTCGCGCCGCCAGACGACGGCGATCGCGCGCAGCTCGCTGTGCAGGGTGCGCGTGGGGACGCGGACGCGGGCCACCGCGTGGGGAGGTCCGCCAGTGGCTACCTGTCCATCGCCCGGCGCTGCGGCTCGTGAGGAGGTGGTGGCCATCCGATCAGCGCCCCATCATGCGCGCGACGTTGCGTAGGTGATCGGCGCCGGGGCTCTGCTCGGCGTCGCGAATGGTGCTGCCGGTGTAGGACATGAAGACATCATCGAGCGAGGGCCGTGAGACACTGACTGAGCGAATCGGCGGGTGGGCGGGATCCCATTCATCGAAGAGGCGCGGCACGAACTCCTCGCCGAGAGGCACACCGAAGGTAACGAGTTCCTCGGAGATCTTGGCCTCGATCCCGAAGCGCTCGCGCAGCACGACGATCGCGGCGGCATCGTCGTCGGTGTGGATCTGCACGCGGTCCTTGCCGACGCTCTCCTTGAGTGCCTCGGGGGTGTCGAGCACGATGATCTTTCCCTGATCGATGATGGCGATGCGCTCGCAGTACTCGGCCTCCTCCATGTAGTGGGTGGTGAGGAAGATCGTGATGTCCTCGGCCTCGCCGAGCTCTGAGATGTAGTTCCAGATCGAGCTGCGCGTCTGCGGATCGAGCCCGATTGTGGGCTCGTCGAGAAACAGCACGCGCGGGGAGTGCAGCAGCCCGCGCGCAATCTCCAGGCGCCGCTTCATGCCGCCCGAGAAGGTGTTGACGAGACTGCGCCGGCGCTCCCACAGCCCGACCATCTCCAGCACCTGGCGCATACGCGGCGCGATGCTCTGGCGCGGCATCCCGTAGAGCTCGGCGTGCAGTCGCAGATTCTGCTCGCCCGTCAGATAGCCGTCAAGCGTGGAGTCCTGAAAGACGAGGCCGATGTTGCGCCGCACCGCATCGCGTTCGCGCGCCACGTCGTGACCGGCGACGGTCGCCGACCCGGAGGTGGGCCGCACGAGCGTGCAGAGCATGTTGATCGTCGTCGACTTCCCCGCCCCGTTTGGCCCCAGGAAGCCGAAGGTCTCGCCTGTGGCTACCTCGAAGTCGATACCCCGTACCGCTTCGAGCTCCCCGTAGCGCTTGCCGAGGCCATTTACGGAGATGGCGGGAGGGGAGGAGGGGTGGGTGGCCGCGATCTGCGATTCAGTGGCGGAAGTGTCGAACACCTGTTGCCACCATAGCGGCGCCGGCCTGCTCGGCTGCCGCCACGACCTCCTCGTCACGCACCGAACCGCCGGGCTGGATGATTGCGCCCACACCGGCTGCCAGGGCCAACTCCGGCCCGTCGGCGAACGGGAAGAAGGCATCCGATGCGAGCACCGCTCCCGCCAGCAGCTCCGGCTGCGCGGCCTGCGCCTTCTCGAGCGCAATGCGCACCGCATCCACGCGGCTCATCTGCCCGGCGCCGATACCGATCGTCGCGCCCCCGCGCGCGATGACGATCGCGTTGGAGCGCACATGGCGGCAGACGCGCCAGGCGAACAGCAGGTCCTGCCACTGCTCCTCGTTAGGCTGCGCCTGCGTGAGGACCTGCATCTGCTCGCGCGTCTCGCCGACGATGTCGCGCGTCTGCACGAGCTGCCCGCCGATGACCGGCTTGCCTTCGACCTCGCGGCTTGGCTTTGGCCACTGCGCAAGCTCCAGCAGGCGCACGTTCTTCTTCTCGCTCAGCAGTGCCAGCGCGTCGGTGTCGTAGCCGGGGGCCAGTAGCACCTCGATGAACTGCCCCGCCAGCGCCTTTGCACACGCCGCGTCGACGCGGCGGTTGAGTGCGATGACCCCACCGTAGGCGCTCAGGGGGTCGCACGCGAAGGCGCGCGTGTAGGCGTCGAGGATGCTCTCGCCGATGGCGGCACCGCAGGGGTTGTTGTGCTTGACGATCACGCACGCCGGCCCGCCGCCAGCGATCCAGGGCGGCGCTCCCAACGTCGCCGCAGACCCGCCGGGCCTCGCCGTCGCCGCGGCCGCTGGCTGCGAGAGGTCCTCGACCAGTTCCCGCGCCGAATTCAGATCGAGCAGGTTGTTGAACGACAGCTCCTTGCCGTGCAGCTGCTCGACGCCCTCCAGCAGGTGCGTTGGGGAGCCCACGCGCGCGTAGAAGGCGGCCTGCTGGTGCGGGTTCTCGCCGTAGCGCAGGTCTGAGACCTTCTCGTAGGCATCGCGCCAGTGCGGCGGGAAGGTGCCCTCGTGCGTGCGCATCGCAAACCACGTGGAGATCGCGGCGTCGTAGCGCGCGGTCGTCGCGAAGGCGCTCGCCGCGAGGTGCTCGCGCGTGGAAGGGGAGAGGCGCCCGCCTGACTCCCTGAGCTCCCCCAGCACACGCCCATAGTCCGCGGGGTCCACGACGACCGCCGCGAACAGGTGGTTCTTGGCGGCCGCGCGGATCATCGTGGGTCCACCGATGTCGATGTTCTCGACGATCTCCTCCACCGAGGCGTCCCCGCGCGCGAGCGTCGCTTCGAAGGGGTAGAGGTTCACGCACACGAGGTCCACCGGCTCGATCCCCTGCTCGGCAGCGGCGCGCAGGTGCTCAACGTCATCGCGCCGCGCCAGTAGGCCGGCGTACAGCCGCGGGTGCAGTGTCTTCACGCGCCCGTCCATGATCTCGGGGAAGCCCGTGAAGGACTCGATCGAGCGGACCGCCATGCCAGCGTCCTGGAGCTCCCGCGCCGTGCCGCCGGTGGAGACGATCTCCACCCCGAGGTCGATTAGGCCCCGCGCGAAATCCACGATCCCCGTCTTGTCGGACACCGACAGCAGCGCGCGCCGCACATGCACCTGCCCGGGCGCGGCCCGCTCCAGCCCCGCGTGGGGCTCGCTCATATGCGGGGTTTCCGAGGCCATGCCCGGAGCCTATCCATCGCCCGCCTCGCCCGGCTGTGAGAGGCCCACCGTGACCGAGACGAGCCGGGATTCACTCGGGCGCGACGAGCACCCGGCGCGGGTTCTCCTGATCCAGGCTCACCGCGCCGCGGGCGAATAGGCGCACCGCTTCGGGCAGCAGCGCATGCTCCAGCGGGCGCAGGTGCTCGAACACCTCCTCCGGCGTCTTCGCCCCCGGCAGCTCGAGCGCCCCTTGCAGGATCACCGGCCCACTGTCAAGCCCCGCGTCCACGAAGTGCACCGTCACCCCGAACACTTTCACCCCATACGCCAGCGCCTGCTCCACCGCATGGAGCCCCGGGAACGCCGGCAGCAGCGAGGGGTGCACGTTGATCACCGCTTCCGGGAAGCGCCCCAAGAACTCCGGACTCAAAAGCTCCATGTAGCCGGCCAGCACCACCAGCCGCGCCCCCCGCTCTCCTAGCCACGCGGCCATCGCCGCATCGCGTGCCGGGCGGTCCGCGTACTCCTCGCGCGCGAACACCGCCGTGGCAACATCGCGCTCGCGCGCCCGCTCAAGCGCCGGCGCATCCGCCACGTTTGACACCACAGCCACAACCTCCGCCTCGCGCCCATGCACCGTGTCGAGCAGCGCCTGCAGGTTCGTGCCGGTGCCCGAGGCGAGCACGGCTATCGGCAGCGGAGCGGGCACTCGGCTTCAGGCGCGCACGAGGGGCAGCTGCCCCTCCTCCAAGGCGTACTTGCCTCCGGCCTCGCCCGTCCCGTCAAGCGGATACTGCCCAGTGAAGCAGGCGTCGCAGTGGGTGGCGCGCGTCGCGCCGACAGCCTCATAGACCCCCTCCAGCGACAGGTAATGCAGCGAGTCGCAGCCGAGCTCCTCGGCTACCTCGTCCGTCGTGCGGCCATGGGCGATCATCTCCTCGCGCGTGGACATGTCGATGCCGTAGTGGCAAGGGTGCTTGATGGGCGGGGCGCTGATGCGCATGTGCACCTCGCTGGCGCCCGCGTCGCGCAGCATCTGCACGATCTGGCGGGTGGTGTTGCCGCGCACGATGGAGTCATCCACCACGATCAACCGCTTGCCGGCGATGACCTCGGGCAGGGGGTTGAACTTCAGGCGCAGGCCGTGCTTGCGCAGCTCCTGGCCGGGCTGGATGAAGGTGCGCGCGACGTAGCGGTTCTTGACGAAGCCGTCGTCCTGGGGGATGCCGCTGGCTCGGGCCAGACCGCGGGCCGCCGCGTTGCCGGAGTCGGGCACGGCGATCACGAGGTCGGCCTCCACCGGCGCCTCGCGCCAGAGGATCTCGCCCATACGCCCGCGCGCCACCTGCAGGACCTGGCCGTGCATGCGCGAGTCCGGGCGCGCGAAGTAGATGTACTCGAACACGCAGAAGGCCTTGCGCTCGTCGGGGGACACCACGCGGCTCTGCACGCCGTCCTCGCCGAGGGTCACGACCTCGCCGGGCTGCACGTCGCGCACGTGCGTGGCGCCGATGATGTCGAACGCGCACGACTCGCTGGCGACGCAGTGGCGCACCTCCCGATCCTGATCGCCCTCCCCCTCGGCGCCAGTCGGCTCGATTACACCAAGGGCGAGCGGGCGCAGGCCGTGGGGGTCGCGGAAGGCCACCACGCGATCCTTCGTCATTACCACGATCGAGAAGGCGCCCCGCAGGCGGGGCAGCACGTCGGCGATCGCGTCCTCGATGTGCTCCGCCGGGTGCGTGGCGATCAGGGCCGCGATGATCTCAGAGTCCGAGGTGGAGCTGAAGGTGACGCCGCGCTCGCTCAGCTCATCGTGCAGCTCGACGGCGTTGATGAGGTTTCCGTTGTGCGCCAGCGCAAGCTCGCGCGAGGTGCCATTGCGGCCCGCGCTGCGCTGCACCGGCTGCGAGTTCTCCCAGGCGTTCGAGCCGGTGGTGGAGTAGCGCACGTGACCGATCGCCAGGTCCCCCGCAAGCGTCTGCAGGTCGTTCTCCGTGAACACCTGGCTGACGAGGCCCAGCTCGCGTCGCGTGATGATATGCCCACCGACATCGGCCGCCGCGATCCCCGCGGACTCCTGGCCGCGGTGCTGCAGCGCGAAGAGCGCGAAGTAGGACAGGCGCGAGACCTCGTGGCCGGGCGCGTATATGCCAAACACGCCGCACTCGTCGCGCGGTCCGTCGCGATCCTCTGCGCGCCGGGGCACAGGCCTCACCCCCACAAGCTAGCAGTCGTGGGCGCAGGCGCCCAGTTGAGCACCTCTTCGCGGAGGTGAATAGTTGGAGGCGTGAGCGCCTCCAAGACGGGGCCGCGCTGGCCGAGGGCGTCGCTCATGGGAACAGCGCGGCCAACGCCTGATGAGCGGTTGACAGTTCGCTCAGCGACCACAGGAGATCCTCGCCGTCGAGGGCGATGGACAATGAGTCCTTAACGACACTCCCGATGATGCGTACGAATGTACGACGGCCCAGAGAGCTCACGCCGTTGGCGGTGCCGCTGATGAGAAAGCCACCGGGACCCTCGCCGAAGAGGGTCGCGAAGGGATCATCGCCTGCGTCAAGGCGCACCTGCGCGCCCAGCCCTCCGGCCAGGCAGCACTCGGCAAGTGCAACCGCCAGACCGCCCTCCGCGATGTCGTGGGCGCTTGAGAGCGCTCCCGCGCGCATGGCGCCGCGGACAGCGAACTGCGCGCAGCGCACGGCGTCGATGTCGATGTCTCCCAGTCGCTCAGGCAGCGCTTCGCCGCGCAGCTTCGCCAGCTCGCTCGCCGCCAGCGACGGCGCGAAGGGGCCGACGAGCGCGATTGTGTCCCCCTCCGCCGCGAATCCCAGACGTCCCGCGCGCGCGGCATCGGGCAGGCGGCCCACCATGCCGATCACGGGCGTCGGGTAGATCGGGCCCGAGGCGCCCTCGTTGTAGAGCGAGACATTGCCGCCGACGATCGGCGCCTCCAGAGCGCGACAGGCCTCGCCGAGTCCACGCACTGCTTCGCTGAGCTGCCACGCCACGTGCGGCTTCTCGGGGTTGGCGAAGTTGAGGTTGTTGGTGGTGCCCAGCGGCTCGGCGCCCACGCACGCCAGATTCGCAGCGCACTCGAGCACGGCCTCGATCGTGCCGCGGTAAGGGTCGGCGGCCACGCGGCGGCCGTTGCAGTCGATCGATACGGCCAGGGCCGGACGTGCCGCCGGGGCCTCACCGGGGGAGTCGGCAGCGGGAGAAGGATCGATCTGCAACACCGCCGCATCCGCCTGCTCAGGCCGACGCACCGTGCGCGACTGCACGATCGAGTCGTACTGCTCGAAGAGCGGACGGCGCGAGGCCAGGTTCGCCGACGCGAGCAATGCCGGCAGCGTCTCGCGTAACGAGGCCCCCTCGGCGAGCACCCGCGTGGGCGCCGGGTAGACGGGCGCCTCCGGCGCTGCCGGCGCCAGGTCATACAACGGGCAGTCGTCGACAAGCGCGCGCACCGGCATGTCTCCCACCAGCTCATCGCCCGCGAACACACGTAGGCGTCCGGAGTCCGTGACGGAGCCGATCGCCGTTCCGTTCACCTCCCACTTCTCACACAGCGCAAGCACCGCATCGACCCACTCGGGCGCAACGACGCAGAGCATGCGCTCCTGGGACTCCGAGACCATGACCTCGAAAGGCTCGAGGTCGGGCTCGCGCAGGGGCACGCGCGCGATGTCGATGTCGATCCCCACCTCTCCCTTTGAAGCCATCTCCGCCGCCGAGGACGTCAACCCCGCGGCGCCCAGGTCCTGCAATGCGACGAGCAGCCCGTGGTCGAGCAGCTGGAGCGAGCACTCCAGGAGCTTCTTCTCCTCGAAGGGGTCGCCGACCTGCACCGTCGGGCGCTTTTCATCCCCCTCGTCGAGCTCAGCCGAAGCCAGCACCGACGCCCCGCCAATCCCATCGCGCCCTGTGGATGCGCCGAACAGCACGAGCACGTTGCCGGGACCAGCTGCGGCGCTGCGCACCAAGCGCTCGCGCGGCGCCAGGCCCAGCGCCATCGCATTGACCAGGCAGTTCTGCTCGTACGGCCCCTCGAAGTAGACCTCCCCGCCTACGGTCGGCACCCCGATCGAGTTGCCGTAGTGCCCGATCCCCGCCACGGCCCCGTCGAGCAGGTAACGCGAGCGCTCCGAGTCCGCCTCGCCGAAGCGCAGCGAGTCGAGCACCGCGATTGGCCGCGCCCCGATCGCGAAGATGTCGCGCAGGATGCCCCCCACCCCCGTCGCCGCGCCCTGGAAGGGCTCTACTGCCGAGGGGTGGTTGTGGGACTCCACCTTGAAGGCGCATACCAGCCCGTCTCCCACATCTACCGCGCCCGCGTTCTCGCCCGGCCCCATCACCACGTAGCGCCCCTCCGTGGGCAGCGTGCGCAGCAGCTTCTTGGAGTGCTTGTAGGCGCAGTGCTCGCTCCACAGCAGCGAGTACATCGCCAGCTCCACCTGGTTGGGCGCGCGGCCCTGCTTCTCGCAGACGAGTTCATACTCCGCTTGAGTCAACCCCAGCGCGAGCGCATCCTCGACGGTGGGCAGCACATCAGGCATGAGCCCCCTCCATCGCCAAGCGCATCGACTCGAAGATGCACAGCCCATCGGTAGACCCGGTGAGCGGATCGACTGCGTGCTCGGGGTGGGGCATCAGACCGAACACGTTGCCCGCCGCATTGCGCACGCCCGCGATGTCGCGCAGCGAGCCGTTGAAGTTCTCCGTCGGCGCATAGCGCAGCAGCACCTGCCCGCTCGCCTCCAGCTCATCGAGCGTCGCCTCGTCCGCGTAGTAGCGCCCCCACGAGTGCTTCGCGGGGATGCTCAGCGACGCAGGACACGCGCGCGTGAAGTCGGTATCGCCCTGCACGACCTCCAGCTGCACCTGGCGGGAGGTGAAGCGGCGGTTGGCGTTTGGCAGCAGCGCCCCCGGCAGCAGATGCGCCTCACACAGCACCTGAAAGCCGTTGCAGATACCCAACACAAGCCCCCCTTCCCGCGCGAAGGAGATGACCGCCTCCATCACCGGCGCGAAGCGCGCGATCGCACCGGCGCGCAGATAGTCGCCATACGAAAAACCGCCGGGGACGACGACCGCGGCCACACCCTTTAAATCCTGTGTCCCGTGCCACAGCAGCTCTGCGTCCCCCACGCGGCGCGCGGCGTGCAGGGCGTCGATCTCGTCGCAGGACCCGGGGAACTGGAGGACGCCGAACCGCACTTCAGGCGCCAGGGTCCAGCAGCTGAACCTCGTAATCCTCGATCAGCGGGTTGGCGAGCAGCTTCTCGCACATCGAATCGAGCTGTGCTGGGTCCTCCACGTCGAGCTCCACCAGGCGCCCGATGTGGACGTTGCGCGCGCCTGTGAAGCCCAGCGCCGGCAGTGCGCGCGCCACGGCCTCGCCCTGCGGGTCGAGGATGCCGGCCTTGGGGCGGATGAGCACGCGCGCGCGCATCAGGCAGCGGTTCGGTCCAGCCACGCCTGAAACGGCTCGCCCGCGATGCGCTCGTAGGCCTCCACGTACCTCGCGCGCGTGCCTTGCACCACGTCGTCCGGAATCGCCGGCGCCGGCGGCTTCTTGTCCCAGCCGCTTCCACTGGCCCAGTCGCGCACGTACTGTTTGTCGAAGCTCGGCTGCCCGCGCCCGGGCTCGTAGGTGTCAAGCGGCCAGTAGCGCGAGGAGTCGGGCGTCAGCACCTCATCGCCCACCACCAGCTCGCCGTTCTTGTCAAGTCCGAACTCGAACTTGGTGTCGGCCAGGATTACCCCCCGCTCGCGCGCGTGCGCCGCCGCGAAGGAGTACAGCTCCACGGACACCGCCGCCACGCGCTTCATCAGCGCCCTGTCGCCAACGAGCTCGGCGGCTCGGTCGAAGTCGATGGCCTCGTCATGGCCCACGTCGGCCTTGGTGCTGGGCGTGAAGATCGGCTGGGGCAACTGCTCTGACTCGCGCAGGCCGGCGGGAAGCTCGATGCCCGAGACCGATCCAGTCGCCTGGTAGTCCTTCCAGCCTGAGCCCGTGATGTAGCCGCGCACCACGCACTCCACCGGCAGCATCTGCAGGCGCTTGACGACGAGCCCCCGGCCGAGGGCCTCCGCCGGCACGCCCTCGGTTGCGGAGATCAGATGGTTGGCAACGATGTGCTGTGTCTTCTCAAACCAGAAGACCGACAGCCCTGTGAGCACCTTGCCCTTATCCGGGATGGGCGTCGGGTGCACCGCGTCATACGTCGAGATACGGTCGCTGGCGACCATCAGCAGCCCCTCGCCAAGCTGATACATCTCGCGCACCTTGCCGCTGGTGATCAGGGGAAGATCGGCGAGGGCGCTCACGCGGCGCGATGCTACCAGCGCCTCAGGCGATTTCATCGAGCCGCGCGACGATCTCCGCCGCGTGGCGCGTGTACTGCCCGTAGTCGAAGATCGCATCGAGGTCGAGCTCGCTGCCGACGGGGTCGCTCGCCAGCAGCTCGCGCAGCGGGGTGCGCGTGTCCCACGCCTGCTGGGCCACGCGCTGCACGCCGTAATAAGCGTCATCGCGGCTCATGCCCGACTCCACCAGCGCCAGCAGCAGGCGCTGGGAGAAGAGCGCGCCGTGGGTCAGCTCCAGGTTCTCGCGCATCCGCTGCGCATCGATCGTCATGCCCTGCACGAGCGCCAGCGTGCGGTGCTGCAGGTAGTCGAGCAGGATCGTGGAGTCCGGCAGGATCACGCGCTCGACCGAGGAGTGCGAGATGTCGCGCTCGTGCCACAGCGCCACATTCTCCAGGCCCGCCTGCGCATTGCCGCGCAGCACCCTTGCGAGGCCCGCGATCTGCTCGCTCTTGATCGGGTTGCGCTTGTGGGGCATCGCGCTCGAACCCTTCTGCCCGCCGCGGAAGGGCTCCTGCACCTCGCGCACCTCCGTGCGCTGCAGGTGGCGCACCTCCGTGGCGAAGCGCTCGAGACCCGCACCCGCCAGCGCGATCGCGCTCAGCAGCTCGGCGTGGCGGTCGCGCGCCACCACCTGCGTTGACACCTGCTCGCGCTTCAGGCGCAGGCGCTCCAGCACGCGCGCCTCGAACTCCGGCGAGGTCGCCGCGTAGGTGCCCACAGCACCCGACACCGCGCCCACCGAGGCCTGGATAAAGGCGCGTTCCAGGCGCCGCGCGTTGCGATCGGCCTCGAACGCGAAGCCCGCCAGCTTGACCCCGAACGTCGTCGGCTCTGCGTGCACCCCGTGCGTGCGCCCCACACACAACGTCTCCACATGCTCGCGCGCACGCGCGATCAGGGCCGCCTTCAGCTCCTGCGCTCCCGCGATGACGATCTCCCCCACCGCCTTCAGCTGCAGCGCCAGCGCCGTATCGAGCACGTCCGAGGAGGTCAGCCCGAAGTGCACCCAGCGCCCCGCCTCCCCCGCGGAGCCCGCCAGCACGTCCACGAAGGCCGCCATGTCGTGGTCGGTCGTGCGCTCGCGCTCGTTCACCGCCTCCACCGTGAACGTCGCCGCCCGGATCGCTTCCAGATCCTGCGGGGTGGGTCCCTTGCCCTTCCCCAGCAGCGCCGGTAGCTCTTCGCACGCCGCCACCTCCACCTGGCGCCAGCTCTCCATGCGCGCTTCGTCCGTCCACAGGCGGCCGAGCTCGGGGCGGGTGTAGCGCACGATCATGCCCCGATTATCGCGGCCGGGAAGACGCGACGCGTTCCGGGCGAACAGCTACGCCGCAAGGATACGCGCCGCGAGGATCGCGGCGTTGCGTGGGTTGTCAAGCCCCACACAAGCGACGGGCACGCCCGGGGGCATCTGCACAATCGACAGGATCGCGTCAAGACCGCCGGCCGCGCTCAGGCGGCTCGTCAGCGGCACGCCGATCACCGGCAGGTCCGTGTGGGCGGCCACCGCGCCCGGCAGCGCCGCCGAGATGCCCGCGCCCGCGATGATCACGCGCAGCCCGCGCATCCGCGCGTTCTTCGAGTATTCCGCCACCAGGTCCGGCTCGCGGTGGGCGCTCATCACCCGCAGCTCGTGCATGATGTCGCGCTCCTCCAGCTCCGCCGCCGCCTTCTCCATCGCCTCCATGTCGCTCTTCGAGCCCATCACGATGCCGACCAGCGGGCCGTTCACATCGATCTCCGACAGCGGCGACTCGACCTCTGTCAGGGGAGTGGATATGGGGGAGACGTCACCCATACTCAGCTACCCACCGCGTCAGCGGCGATGTCGTGGCGCATCTGCATGCCGTCGAAGGACAACATTTCAGTCGCAGCATACGCTGCCGCACGGGCAGACGAGACATCCTCGCCCAGCCCCGTAACGTTCAACACACGCCCACCCGCAGCGACGATCGCTCCATCTCGGGCGCTCGTGCCGGCGTGGGTCAGCTCGATCGCCGCCGGCACATCATCCACACCGGCAATCTCCTCTCCGCTTGAGGACGACGCCGGATAGCCCGCGCTCGCCAACACCAGCGTGACCGCCGACTGCGCCGAGAACTCAAGCTCCATTCCGGCAAGCCCGCCCGGTCGTGCGGCAGCCATCAGCAGCTCCAACAGATCCGAGCGCAGTCGCGGCAGCACCGCCTGCGTCTCGGGATCGCCGAAGCGCACGTTGAACTCCAACACTTTCGGTCCTTGCGCAGTCAACATCAGCCCCGCATACAGCACACCATGGAACGGTGTCCCCCGTGTGCGCATGAGATCCACCACCGGCTGGTGTACGGCTGCCGCGATCTCACGCACGCGCGCGGCGTCGAAACCGGCCACCGGCGAGTAGGCGCCCATCCCGCCCGTATTCGGTCCGGTGTCGCCCTCGCCGATGCGCTTGTAGTCGCGCGCCGGCGCCATCGGTACGGCCAGCTCGCCGTCGCACAGCGCCAGCAGTGAAAGCTCCGCGCCTTCCAAGCGCTCCTCGACGACCGCGCTGGCACCCTCAGCGCCGAAGCGCCCCTCGACGAAGATCTCCTCCAGCGCCGCGCGCGCCTGCTCGGCCGTGTCGGCCACTGTCACCCCCTTGCCGGCAGCCAGGCCGTCGGCCTTGATGACAACCCCCGGTCCGGCAAGCTCGCTCACGGCCTCGACGCCCTCCTTAAGCGACTGCACCTGCCGCCAGCGAGCGGTCGGCACCCCCGCCTGCTCCATCGCCTCCTTCGCAAACGCCTTGGACCCCTCCAGCTTCGCCGCCGCCGCGCTCGGTCCGAACGCCAGGTGCCCACGCGCCGCCAGTGCATCCACCAGCCCCGCCACCAGCGGCGCCTCCGGTCCCACCACGGTGAAGTCGACCCCCTCGCGATCCACGGCCGCCACGAGACCCGCCACGTCATCCACTGACACATCGAGCACCCGCGCATCCAGCGCAATGCCCGCGTTCCCCGGCGCGCACAGCAGCTCCGGCCGCTGCGGCGATCGCGCCAGTGCACGCACCAGCGCGTGCTCGCGCCCGCCGCCGCCTACGACGAGAACCCTCATCCGCTCGCCCTCACGCGTGCGCCACGAAGCCGTGCCTCACAGCGATGAGATGAAATCGTCCACAGGTATCGCCGCCAGCGTCTCATAGCTCACGGTCCCGCGCGAGCCCAGCTCCAGCGAGACCCGCGCCATCGTCTGCTCGTCCGGCGCCTCCACGATGTTCACGAAGTCAAAGCGCCCCAGCGTGGCCCACTGCGCCTTCACCGTCGCCCCCAGCTGTTCGACCTCGCGGTTGACCTCCTTGATCCGCTGCGGGTTGTTCTTCACCGTCTGCACACCGTCCGGTGTGAGGTTCGCGAGCATTATGTACGTGGGCATCAGAAGCCTCCTCAAGGGTCGGATCGTGTGTCCTGCTCTACAGATTAGACCCCAGGGACGGCGGCCTCCCGCTCCGCGACTCCCAGCACCAACTCCCCGCCCTCGGCATCAACGGCCACGCTGTCCCCGTCACGCAGCTCGCCCTGCAGCAGCGCGAGCGCCAGGCGGTCGGTGAGCTGCTTCTGGATCACGCGGCGCAGGGGGCGGGCTCCGTAGGCGGGGTCGTAGCCTAGGTTGCCGATCAGGGTGCGGGCGTCGTCGGTGAGGGTGACCGTCACGCCGCGCTCTGCTACGCGCTCGATCACGTGACCGACCTGCAGGTCCACGATCTCTGAGATCTGCTCGCGGGTGAGGGCGTGGAAGCGGACTATGTCGTCCAGGCGGTTGATGAACTCGGGCTTGAAGTGGGCCAGGAGTTCACCGCGCAGCTGCGTATCGTCGGCCGATTCGCTCACCGGGAAGTTGCTGGTCATGATCAGCACGGTGTTCTTGAAGTCCACCGTGCGGCCCTGGCCGTCGGTCAGGCGGCCGTCGTCCATCACCTGCAGCAGCGTGTTGAAGACATCGCTGTGGGCCTTCTCGATCTCGTCCAGCAGCACCACGCTGTAGGGGCGGCGGCGCACGGCCTCGGTCAGCTGGCCGCCCTCCTCGTAGCCGACGTAGCCAGGGGGCGCGCCGAGCAGGCGCGAGACGGTGTGCTTCTCCATGTACTCGCTCATATCGATGCGCACCATCGCGTCCTGGGAGTCAAACATGAACTCGGCGAGCGCGCGGGCCAGCTCGGTCTTGCCCACGCCGGTGGGGCCAAGGAAGAGGAAGGTGCCGATCGGGCGACCCGGGTCCTGCAGTCCCGCGCGGCTGCGGCGCAGGGCGGCGGCTACCGCCTCGATCGCCTCATCCTGGCCGACGACCCGTTCGTGCAGGCGTTCCTCCATGTGGATCAGCTTCTCGACCTCGCCCTCCAAGAGGCGGCTGACGGGGATGCCGGTCCAGCGCGCCACGACTTCGGCCACGTCGTCGGCGTCGACCTCCTCCTTAAGGAACACCGGAGCCGGCTCGCTCGCCGCGCCATCCACGTCGTCAACCGGCCCATCCGAGCCGCCCTCCTGGGCGGCTAACTCCTTTTCAAGCCCCGGTATCTCCCCGTAGCGCAGCTCGGCTGCTCGCTGCAAGTCCGCTGAGCGCTCGGCCTTTTCGGCCTCCACGCGCGCCTCCTCCAGGCGCACCTTCAGCTCGCGCACGCCCTGAATCGCCTGCTTCTCCTTCTGCCACTGCTCTTTCATCTCGGCGCTGCGCGCCTTCAGGTCGGCGAGCTCGCTTTCGATCGCCTCGCGGCGCTGCGCACTGGCCTCGTCCTTCTCCTTGCGCAGCGAGGTGAGCTCGATCTCCAGCTGCATCACGCGGCGGTCCAGTTCATCTATCTCCTGGGGGAGCGAGTCGATCTCGATGCGCAGCTTGCTCGCCGCCTCATCGATCAGGTCGATCGCCTTGTCGGGCAGGAAGCGGTCGGCGATATAGCGCTGGCTCAGCGTCGCCGCCGCGATCAGCGCGCTGTCCTGGATGCGCACGCCGTGGTGCACCTCGTAGCGCTCCTTCAGGCCGCGCAGGATCGCGATCGTGTCCTCTACGCTCGGCTCGCCCACCATCACCGGCTGAAAGCGCCGCTCCAGCGCCGCGTCCTTCTCGATGTACTTGCGGTACTCATCGAGCGTCGTGGCCCCCACGCAGCGCAGTTCCCCGCGCGCGAGCATCGGCTTGAGCAGGTTGGCCGCGTCGACCGCGCCGGGGGCGGCGCCCGCGCCGACGATCGTGTGCAGCTCATCGAGGAAGAGGATGACCGTGCCCTTGGCCTCGCTGACCTCCTTCAGCACGCCCTTCAGGCGGTCCTCGAACTCGCCCCGGTACATGGCGCCGGCGATCAGCGAGCCCATGTCGAGCGTTATCACGCGCCGGTCGCGCAGCGAGTCGGGGATGTCGCCGCTGACGATCCGCTGCGCCAGGCCCTCCACGATCGCGGTCTTGCCCACGCCCGGCTCGCCGATCAGCACGGGGTTGTTCTTGGTGCGCCGCGAAAGTACCTGAATCACGCGGCGGATCTCTTCATCGCGCCCGATCACCGGGTCGAGGTTGCCCTGCTCGGCCAGCTCCGTCAGGTCGCGCCCGAAGCGCTCCAGCGGGCTCTGCTCCTCATCAGGCTGCTGCTGCTGCTCGGTGGGTCCGGGGGGTGTTCCTCCGTTGGGGGTCATGCTCCGAGTCCTCCTGTCGATCTCCTGAAGGGCGAGCGCGCGTCGACGGCGCGCACCAGCTCCGTACCCGCTCGGTTGCCGTAGGGCACGAGCTCAGCGCGGAAGCCGCGGCGCACCTCTTCCAACTGCTCCGCCAGCTCCACCTGCGCGCGCACCGCCGCCGTCTCCAGCTCTTCGATGCGCGAGTGCAGCTGTTCTATCTGCCCCTCAAGCTCCAGTACGCGCTCCACTCCCGCGAGGTTCAGGCCCAGATCAGCCGTCATCTGCTGGATGTGCTTCAGGCGCTCCACGTCCTCCTGCGAGTACAGCCGCGTGCCCTTGGCCGAGCGCTTGGGCTCGATCAGGCCCTTCGCCTCGTACACGCGCAGGGTCTGGGGGTGCATCTCCGCCAGCTCGGCCGCGACCGAGATCATGAACACCCCGCGGGTGCGGGCCACGCGCACGCGCGTCACCTGGCGCTGGCTGACGAGGCGGCGCGTCATCGCTTGCCGCCCTTGGCGCCGGTTTTCGAATCTGCACCGCCACCGTCTCCGCCGGCGGCCTGCTCGTAGAGCCGCGCCCGTGGATTGCCGTTCATCGTCTTCGACAGCGCCTCGACCGCCTTGCGCTGCTCCTCGCTCAGCTCCTCGGGGACGTCGATCGTGAAGCGGTAGTGGATGTCGCCGCGGGTGGGCGGGGACCCACTCCCGGGCTTGGGGGGTCCCTCACCGCGCAACCGCTGCACCGTGCCGTGCGCCGTGCCCGGCTTCACTCTTAAGGTCTTGGTCCCGCTGAGCGTCGGCACCTGCACCTCCGCGCCGCGCAGCGCCTCGGGGATCGTCAAGGGGACCTCGACTTCGAGGTTGTCTCCCTTGCGCTTGAACACCGGCGAAGCGGTGACGTGCGTCGTCACGTACAGGTCCCCCGGCGGCCCGCCGTTGTGCCCCGGCTCGCCCTTGCCGGGCAGGCGGATGCGCGAGCCCTCTTTGACGCCCGCGGGGATGTTGACCTTGTAGCGCTTCATCGTCCTGACCGCGCCGGCGCCGTTACAGGTCGGACAGGGGTCCTCGATCACCGTGCCCTTGCCGCCGCACTGCGAGCAGGGCTGGGAGATCGAGAACATGCCCTGGCCCTGCGTCTCGATGCCGCGCCCCTGGCAGCGGGGGCACACTTTGGGCGTCGTCCCCGGCTTGGCGCCTGTGCCGTGGCACGTGGGGCAGGCGCTCGCCGTCGGCACGCTGAGCGGCACCTGCGCCCCGCTGACTGCCTGGTCGAAGCTGATGCGCACCTGCGTTTCCAGATCCTGCCCCCGTTCGGGCCGCGGCTTGGTGCGCACCTTGCGCCCGCTCGCCGAGCCCCCAAACAGATTCGACAGGATGTCGCCCATCGAGGAGCTGTCGAAGTCGAAGTTGCCAAAGCCGCCGAAGCCGCCGGCGGCCCCCGAGGCGAACGGCCCCGTGCCGTTGTCGTACTGTTTGCGCTTCTCCGGATCGCCCAGCACGTCGTGCGCCTGGGAGATCTCCTTGAAGCGCGCCTCGGCCTGCTTATCGTCGGGGTTGCGGTCGGGGTGGTACTTACGCGCCAGCTTGCGGTAGGCCTTCTTGATCTCCTCCGGCGTGGCCTTCTTGTTCACGCCCAGCGTGGCGTAGTGGTCGGGACGGGTCGCCATCTAGCATGGCCCCTTTCTACGCCGCCACCAGCACGCGCGCCGGGCGGATGACGTTGCCGTTCATGCGATAGCCGGTCTGGTAGACCTCGGCGACAGTGCCGCTCGTGGCGCCCTCCACCGGCTGCTGCGCCACCGCCTCGGACGTGTTCGGGTCGAACGGCTCGCCCAGCGGCGCGAACGCCTCGATGCCCACGCGCTCAAGCGCCGACATGAGCTCGGAGCGCACGAGGCGCACGCCGTTCAGCAGCGGATCGTCGTGCGCCGCGGCCTCCAGCGCGCGGTCGAGGCTGTCGAGCGCCGGCAATAGCTCCTTGGCCAGCTTCGCCACCCCCCGCTCCATCGCCTGCGCCGAGTCGCGCGCCACGCGCTTGCGGTAGTTCTCGAAGTCCGCCTGCGTGCGCTGCGCGAGCGCCAGGTACTCGTCGCGCTGCGCCGAGGTGGCCACCAGCTCATCGATGTCCCCGGCGACCTCGCTGGCCTCGGCGTCATCCGCAACCCCCGAGTCCACCCCCGGCGTACCGGGGGTGAAAGACTCAGCCGCGCGCGGCTCCTCCTCGACCGGCTCCTGCTCTTCGACAGGCTGCTCCGTATCCGTATCGGTCATCGATCAGCCCTTCGGCTCGTCGACGACCTCGGCGTCCACGACGTCCTCCTCGGAGGCCGAGTCATCGCCACCGGCGCCGCCGTTGCTCTCAGCGGCACCGGGGCCACCAGCGGCGGCCGCCTGCTCCTGCGCGCGCTGGTACATCGCCTCGGAGATCGCATGGAACGCGGTCTGCAGGGCCTCGGTCTTGGCGTTGATCTCGGTCGGGTCCTCGGACTCAAGCGAATCGCGGACCTCCTTGATCGCGGCCTCGATGCGCTCCTTGCTCTCGGCATCCACCTGCTCACCCAGATCGGTCAGCTGGCGCTCGGCCTGATACGCGGCGTTCTCGCCGTTGTTGCGGGCCTCGGCGAGCTCGCGCGCCTTGCGGTCCTCCTCGGCGTGCGTCTCGGCGTCGGAGACCATGTTCTTGATCTCATCCTCGGAGAGTCCGGAGCCGGCCTTGATCTCGATCTTCTGCTCCTTGCCAGTGCCCAGGTCCTTGGCGGAGACGTTGAGAATCCCGTTGGCGTCGATGTCGAAGGCGACCTCGATCTGCGGGATGCCGCGCGGCGCCGGCGGGATGCCTGTCAGCTGAAACTTGCCCAGCGACTTGTTGTAGCCCGCCATCTCGCGCTCGCCCTGCAGCACATGGATCTCCACGGAGGGCTGGTTGTCCTCGGCGGTCGAGAACACCTCGCCCTTGCGCGTGGGGATCGTGGTGTTGCGCTCGATGAGCTTGGTCATGACCCCGCCCTTCGTCTCGATGCCGAGCGTCAGCGGCGTGACGTCGAGCAGCAGCACGTCCTTGACGTCGCCGGCGAGCACGCCGGCCTGGATGGCAGCGCCAACCGCTACGACCTCGTCGGGGTTGACCCCGCGGTGGGGCTCCTTGCCGGTCAGCTCCTTGACCTTCTCCTGCACGGCGGGCATGCGCGTCATGCCGCCGACGAGCACGATGTGCTCGATCTCCTTGACGCCCTTGTCCTTGGCGTCATCGATCGCCTGGCGCACGGGAGCGACCACGCGGTCGAGCAGATCAGACGTCAGCTCGCTGAGCTTGGCACGCGTCAACCGTGTGTCGAGGTGCTTCGGACCTGAGGCATCGGCGGTGATGAAGGGCAGGTTGATCTGCGTCTCCTGCGTCGTGGAGAGCTCGATCTTGGCCTTCTCCGCGGCCTCGTACAGCCGCTGCAGCGCCATCGGGTCAGCCGACAAATCGATCCCCTGCGACTTCTTGAACTCGCTCACGAGCCAGTCGACGATGGCCTTGTCGAAGTTGTCCCCACCCAAGTGGTTGTCACCGGCCGTGGACTTCACCTCGAACACCCCGTCCCCGATCTCGAGCACGGACACGTCAAAGGTGCCACCACCGAGGTCGAACACGAGAATGGTCTGATCGGACTCCTTGTCGAGCCCGTAGGCCAGCGAGGCGGCGGTGGGCTCGTTGATGATGCGCTTGACATCAAGCCCGGCGATCTTGCCGGCGTCCTTCGTCGCCTGACGCTGGTCGTCGTTGAAGTAGGCGGGCACCGTGATGACGGCCCCATCAACCGATTCACCCAAATACGCTTCGGCGTCGGTCTTGAGCTTCTGCAGGATCATCGCTGAGATCTCCGGCGGCGAGAACTGCTCGCCATTCGCCTCGACGCGCGCATCCCCATTGGGCCCGGAGACGACCTTGTAGGGCACGATCGACTCCTCCTCGCGCACCTCGGCCTCCTTGCGGCCCATGAAGCGCTTGATCGAGAAGATCGTGTTCTGCGGGTTGGTCACCGCCTGGCGCTTGGCGACGGTGCCGACGAGCCGCTCATTGGAGGCGGCGAACGCCACCACCGACGGGGTCGTGCGCCCGCCCTCCGCGTTCTCGATGACGGTCGGCTCCCCGCCCTCGAGGACGGCCATGCACGAGTTGGTCGTGCCGAGATCGATGCCTATGGTCTTGCCCATGCGAAAGCTCCTTGATTACGCTGTAAAAATCTAAGCGTCAAGGTAGCAGATTTTCTGGGCGTGTCAAGTCAGCTCATCGACTGCGCGACCTGCTCCCCCCTCGGCGTGAGCACCCACGCGTTGCGAGCCCCCTTGGCATGCCCCTCCCCGGTGTTCTGGATCAACCCGAGATCTTCAAGGCGCGTGAGCAGCTTCGAGGCCTGCCCCTGAT
>DATBPO010000069.1:0-11359 GCA_036561265.1 Solirubrobacteraceae bacterium
CGTTCGTGACCACCGAGGACGGGACCGGCATCGTGCACCTCGCGCCGGCGTTCGGCGAGGACGACTACCGCGTCGCGGCCGCAGCCGCCGCCGTGCCGTTCGACCCCACCGATGCGAGCACCCTCTATAACCCGGTCCGCCCGGACGGCACCTACGACGAGCGCGTGCTCCTAAGCGACGGGCAAACGCTCGAGCGGCGCTTCGTCAAGGACCCCGCCCTGACCCGCGAGCTGATAGCCGACCTGCGCGAGCGCGGCCTGCTGCTGAGGGTCGAGGAGTATGAGCACTCCTACCCCCACTGCTGGCGCTGTGGCACCCCTCTGCTCTACTACGCCAAACCCTCCTGGTACATCGCGACCTCGCGGCTGCGCGATGAGCTGCTGGCCGCAAACGAGACGGTCAGCTGGTACCCGCCACACGTCAAGCACGGGCGGTTCGGCGACTGGCTGAAGAACAACGTCGACTGGGCCCTCTCCCGCGAGCGCTACTGGGGCACGCCCCTGCCGGTGTGGCGCTGCGGCGCGGGACATGTTCATGTGGTCGGCTCATTCACCGAATTGCATGCGCTATCGGGTGTGCAGCTGGAGGATCCCCACCGGCCGTTTGTGGACGATGTGAAATTCCCCTGCCCGCAGTGCGAGCAGCCGATGGCGCGCGTGCCGGATGTGATCGATGTATGGTTTGACTCGGGCGCGATGCCCTTCGCGCAGCACCACCACCCCTTCGCCGATCCCAACGCGGATTTCGCCGCCGACCGCGAGCGCTTCCCGGCGGATTTTGTGTGTGAGGCGCAGGACCAGACGCGCGGCTGGTTCTACTCGCTGCTGGCTATATCGACGCTTTTGTGGGACACCACGCCGTATCGCAACGTCGTGTGCCTCGGCCTGATTCTCGACGCGGACGGACAGAAGATGTCGAAGTCCAAGGGCAACACGGTGGAGCCCTGGGCGGTGCTCGACGCGCACGGCGCCGACGCCTTCCGCTGGTACTTCTTCACCTCAAAGCAGCCATGGGACGGTTACCGCTTCTCCGAGGAAGCCATCGCCGAGGGCGTGCGCCTGTTCCTCAAGCAGCTGTGGAGTACGTATTTCTTTTATGGGTTATACGCACAGGCCAATGCGAATGTGTTAACCGAGGCGTTTGATTTGGAGGGGGTGGGGCCGCGTTTTGCACGTACGGATGTGCCGAGCCCGGCAAATGGCGGCGAGGACCTCGATGTTTGGGCACTGTCGCGGACGACAGCGGTGGCCGAGCTCGTGGGAGAGCGCCTGGATGCCTACGACGCCACCACCGCGGGCCGCGCGATCGCGGAGCTCGTGGATGAACTGTCCAACTGGTATGTGCGCCGCTCGCGGCGGCGCTTCTGGGACGGCGACGCCGCGGCTTTCGCCACGCTGCGCACCTGTCTATTAACTATCTCGACGCTGCTGGCGCCCTTCTGCCCGTTTATCGCCGATGAGATCTACGACAACCTTGATGGAACGCTGGCGAGCGTTCACCTGTGCGACTTTCCCACTGCGGCAGATCTGCCGGCGCGTGATCGTGAGCTGGAGGACGCGATGGCGATCGCGCGCGAGACAGTGCGCCTGGGCCTGGGGGCGCGAGGGCAGGCGAAGATTAAGGTGCGCCAGCCGCTGGCGGAGGCCGTGGTGGTCGCGACGGGGCGCGAGCGCAGTGCGATTGAGCGCCTCAGCGAGATCGTGCGCGAGGAGCTAAACGTGCGCCGCGTGCGCTTCGTCGCCGGTGCCGAGGAGCTCGGCGAGTACGAGGTGAAGGCCAACTACCGCAGCTTGGGGCCGCGCTTTGGCAAGGACATGCCGCGCGTGGCGGAGGCGATCGCGGGCCTCGATCCTGCACATGTGGCCGCGGCGGTGCGCGAGGGGCGCGAGCTGGGCATCGCCGTGAACGGCCACGACCACACGCTCGCGCCCGCGGACCTGCTGCTGAGCATGCGCGCTCCGGAGGGCTACAGCGTGGAGCGCGAGGGCGCGCACGCGGTCGCGCTCGATCTGGCGATCGACGAGGATCTGCTGCGCGAGGGCCACGCGCGGGAGATCGTGCACGCCGTGCAGAGCGCGCGCAAGAACGCGGGGCTACAGGTGGAGGACCGCATCGAGCTTTGGCTCGCGGGCGACCCCGCGCTGGTGGCAGCGGCGGAGGCCCACCGCGACTACCTAGTGGGCGAGACCCTCACCGTGGCGCTGCACCGCGGCGAGGGTGATGAGGTTGCGGCGATGGACCACCGCGAGCAGACAGACATCGACGGCTTGACGCTGCTCATTGCGCTGCGCCGTGCCGAGCAGACCTGAACCGCGGTCGGGCGCCCAACCCTGTGCCGCGCTGACCCGACTGAGATCTGCCTCAGACTGCCAGCGCAGGCTCGAGCTCGGCCTGCAGGCGCTGCTTGGGGTAGGCCCCGATGACCGTCTTCACCGGCTGCCCAGCCTTGAAGAGGATCATCGTGGGGATCGAGAGCACCTGGAAGCGCGCGGCGGTCTGCTGGTTGTCGTCGATGTTGAGCTTGACGATGCGCAGATCCTCGCGTTCGCCGGCGATCTCCTCGAGCACAGGGCCGACCACGCGGCACGGGCCGCACCAGGGCGCCCAGAAGTCGACCAGCACGGGGGTGGTGGACTCCAGCACCTCGGCATCGAAGTTGGCGTCCGTCACTTCGCTCAGATTGCCTGCCATCGTGTCTCCTTGGGATCGGTGTACCCCACACTATACAAAATGAAGCAAGGGTTACCAAGTCCTCGTGATCGGCGGGTGGATGCCGGTGAGGGCGACGAACAGATGGGGTGAGACGTAGACCTCGATGAAGGCTGCGATGACGAGCATGGGCACCGCGATGGCGACGGTGACGAGGGTGGCGGCGAGCAGTTGCTCCCACTCGCCGCGGCGGCTGGCCATGATCCAGGCGGCCAGGGGCAGGAACAGCGCGACGAGCTCGGGGAGCGCGTGGGGCAGCAGGCCCAGCAGGAGCAGCGCGGGCGAGACCTGCAGGAAGTCGGCGACGCCCGCGAGCGTGTGCCCCAGCACGTAGGCCTGGGCGGAGAGCGAGAAGGTGGTGGCACAGACGACGAAGGCGATCGCCAGGCGCCCGCCGTGTTCGTGCACCCAGCGCGAGATGCCGCTGCGCGACTGCGCCTGCAGGGGCAGCGAGCTGCCGGCGATGAAGCCGGCCACGCAGGCCATGGCGTGCAGCGCGAGGACCAGCATGTTGTGGCCCAGCACCGCGACCACGTCGTGCGTGTCGCCCACCGCGAAGGGCGGGTCAAGCGTGATGATCTGCGTGTAGCCGCGCGAGAGCGTGGCGATCGCCAGCACTGCGGCGAGCAGACCGACGGCGGCGACGAGCGAGCCGAGCGCCCAGCGGCCGAGCACCCGCCCGGGCTGGCGCTGCCACAGCTGCAGGGTGGAGCGCGTGCGGCGCAGGCCGTGGGCGAGGGCGTAGGCGGAGGTGTCCATCGCGCATTGATCGGCGCCTGCGGCGCAGTGCTGGAGCGCTGATGCCGCCCTGTCGGCAAGCGGTGCCGCCACCAGGCCGCGAGTCCCTATCGGTGCGAGGTGGAGACCTCCTGCACGTCGTGCTCCTGTCCGGCGCGTGGCGAGACGGCGCGGGCCGGCGGTTGGCGCCCGAAACGCAGGCGCGGCACGAGCCACATCGCCTCGGCAGCGATGCGCCAGGACATCTTGCTCTCCCCGAGCTGGCGATCGCGGAAGGTGATCGGCACCTCCACGACCTTAAAGCCGGCGCGCACCGCGCGGTAGGTGAGCTCGACCTGGAAGGCGTAGCCCTGCGAGCGCACGCTGTCGAAGTGGATCACTTCGAGGGTCTCACGGCGGAAGCACTTGAAACCGCCCGTGAGGTCGCGCACCTTCAGCCCCAGCACGATGCGCGCATAGGTGGAGCCACCCTCGCTGATGAAGCGGCGCATGAGCCCCCAGTCGCTGACCCCCCCGCCGGGCACGTAGCGCGAGCCGAGCGCCAGGTCGGCACCCCCGTGCACGGCCGCCAGCAGCCTGGCCAGGTCGGCGGGGTCGTGGGAGAAGTCCGAGTCCATCTCCAGCACATAGCCCGCACCGTCGCTCAGCGCGTGGCGAAAGCCGGCCAGGTAGGCGGGGCCGATGCCGTTCTTCTCGCTGCGATGCAGCACGCGCACCCAGTCGTGCTCGCCGGCGAGGCGATCGGCGATCGCGCCGGTGCCATCGGGTGAGCCGTCGTCGACGACCAGCACGCGAAAGCCCTCCGGGGCGGCCCGCTCCAGTACTGCCCCGGCGGCTGTGACGATCGCCTCGATATTCTCGGCCTCGTTGTATGTAGGGAGGATGAGCCAGGCCTCGCCGGTCATGTGCCCCTTACCCTAGAGCACGTGGACCCGGCAAACGCCGCTATCGCCGACGCCCTGGAGGAGTTGGGCGACCTGTATGAGCTCGACGGAGCGATCGTGCACCGCGTGCTCGCCTACCGCACCGCCGCGCGGGCCGTGCGCGATTCGCCGGTGTCAGTAGCAGCGCTGGCGCGCGCGGGCAAGGCCACGCAGATCGCCGGTATCGGCGCCACCCTGCAGGAGAAGATCCTGGCGCTGGTGGCGACCGGCGCGATCCCCGCGGCGGTGAAGCTGCGCGCGAAGTTCCCCGCCGGGCTGATCGCCATCACGCGCCTGCCCGGGCTGGGTCCCAAGCGCGCGCGGCTGCTGCACTCTGAGCTCGGCATCGAGGATCTCGATCAGCTGCGCGCGGCGGCGCTGGCGCAGAAGCTGCGCGACGTGCGCGGGCTGGGCCCCAAGTTCGAGGCCAACGTGCTGGTTGCGCTGGAGCAGGATGGCGCCGGCACGCGCGCGGTCACGCGCCTGGTGCTACCCAAGGCGATCGAGCTCGGCGAGGCCCTGGTTGCGGGCCTGCGCGAGCATGCGCCCAAGGACGCCCGCATCGAACTGGCCGGCAGCGCGCGGCGGCTCACAGACAGCGTCAAGGACATCGACATCGTCGCTACCACCACCGAGCCAGAGGCCCTTTCCGGCCTGCTTGCCGGCTTGGAGCAGGTCGAGAGCGTCTCCTCCGCCGGCCCCGCCGGAGCGCGGGCGCGCACGCACTCGGGTGTCAGCGTAGACCTGCGCATCGCCGCGCCCGCGCAGCACGGCAACCTGCTGCAGCACGTCACCGGCTCGGGCCGCCACAACGCCGCGCTGCGTGAGGACGCCGTGCGCCGCGGGCTGCACGTGTCGGAGTACGGGGTGCTCAACGATTTGGATGGCAGCACGCGAACCTGTGCCACCGAGCAGGAGGTGTACGAGCTGCTGGGCCTGGCCTACATCGAGCCCGAGCTGCGCGAGGATCGCGGCGAGCTGCAGGCGGCTGGCGCTGGAGAGCTGCCGCAGCTGATCACCCTGCAGGACATCCGCGGCGACCTGCACGCTCACACGGTTGCCTCCGACGGACACAACACGATCACCGAGATGGCCAAGACGGCTCGGGAACGCGGCCATGAGTACCTGGCGATCACCGACCACTCGGCCTCGCACGGCTTCGGTAACGACGTCTCCCCCACCGAGCTCGTGCGCCAGATCGAGCGAGTGCACGAGGCCGATGCGGCAATCGAGGGCATCCAGGTGCTGGCGGGCAGCGAGGTCAACATCCTCCCCGACGGCTCGCTGGACTACGAGGACGAGCTACTGGCGCAACTGGACTGGGTCGTGGCCAGCGTCCACACATCCTTCGGCATGAACGAACAGGCGATGACCGAGCGCATGATCGCCGCGATCGAGCATCCCCTGGTGGACGCCGTCGGCCACCCCACCGGCCGCCTGATCGAGCGCCGCGAACCCTATGCCATCGACCTGGAGGCCGTGTTCGCCGCGGCGGCACGTAGCGGCACGCTGCTTGAGATCAACGCCAACCCCGACCGCCGCGACCTCTCCGACGTAAACGCCCGCGCCGCCGCGCGCGCCGGCGTGCACATCGTGATCGACTCCGACGCCCACCGCACGGCCACGCTGGCCAACATGCGCTGGGGTATCGCCACCGCGCGGCGTGCCTGGCTGACCAAGGAGGATGTGGCCAACACCCGGCCCTGGGCGGAGCTGCGCAAATCGGGCAAGCGGGCGTGTCGAAAGCGCTAACGACCGTCGGCAGACAGCCTCGGCAGCAGCTCCTCGGCGACGACTCGATCGACCACTGCCCGACGGAAGGGCTCAAGTGCCTGACGGGCACACGCGGAGTAGTCCGGCGCCGGCTCATCGAGAGCCGCTCGCATCGCCGCTCCTAGATCTTCGCTCACAAGTCGCGCATCGAGCTGGCGCGCGATGGGCAGCGCCGCATAGGGACCGGGCGCGGGGCTCGTGACGAGCATGCACCCATCGGCGAGGGCCTCCAACTGGGCGATGCCGTAGTCCTCGCGACGCGGCGCGATGACGAACACGCGCGCGCGGCGCAGTAGCGCGCGGTACTCGGTCGGAGCCAGCGCACCCACGATCCGCACTCCCTCACCGGGAAGGGCGATTCCCGCGCGCTGGATATCGCCTGGATCCACGCCCGCCACCACCAGCTCCTCGGCGGGGCGACGCACACGGCGCCAGGCGTCGAGCACACGGTCGAGGCCCTTCTTGTCGGGATTGGCGGCGTAGGTGATGGCGGCGATGTCGCGCTCATCCGCCGGCGGCCCCGAGGGCTCGACCGGAACGGGAAGCACCAGCGAGCGACCTGCGCTTTGGATCTGCGCACGCAGCGCCTCCGGCAGCTCGGCTAGCGCTCCCTCACCCTGGGGCAACAGCAGCGGAGCCTGAGCCAGCCTGCGTCGCTCAAGAGGACGCTGCCACAGCCCATGGCGCCCGGGGCGGTTGCCGGCGGCGGGCGCGTCGAAGCGGATCGTCCCCGGTCGCGGCCACAGCAGCGCGGCGGTCGTCGTGGAGTAGATCACCGCGCGCGCCGGTGACTCGCGCAGCGCTGCCGAGGCCGCCCGGCGCGCCGCCAAAGCCCAGCGCAGGTCGGTGAGCATCAGCGTGCGCACCTCTGCTGGAGCCTTCGCGCATGCCAACTCCACGCTCGCCCCGGCCCGCTCTAGCGAGCCGCGCAGCTCCTCATCAACCGCCCGCAGCCCGCTGGTGGAGCCGAGCGAGACGATCAGGACATCACTCACACTCCTCGCCCCTCGATCACGTCGCGGCGCCGCCGACACGCTCCGGCCGCAGCGCCTTGAACCCCGGCGCGCGATCCAGCTGCATGGGCCGCACCGGGGAAGTGCGGCGCACGTAGAAGCGCACGCCGTCGCGCTCCTCGATGGCAGCCACAGCGGCATCCTGGCGGCGCCAGGCGAGTGCCCAGATGATGCCGAAGCCGGTGGCGATGCCGGGGATCTGCGGGGCAAAGAAACCAAGCGTTCCGGCGAGGACCGTGGAGAGGATGAGCGGCCACAGGCGGTTGACGAGCGTGGCACCGGGATGGTGCTCGGGCAGCGTGGTGGTGGCTCGAGCACCCGCCAGCAGGCGCGCGATCGGCGGAGTGGTCTCGGCGCGCCGCCCGAGGCGTAAACCGAGGAGCGCCGCGAGCACCCACCAGCCCACGGCGACGGGCACGAGCAGCGAGTTCGCTTCCCGATTGGCCGCCAGCACGGTGATGGTGGCGAGCGCGGTGGCCGCGCCGGCGCTGAGCAACACGGTCGTCTTGAGGAAGTCGACGAAACGCACGTGGCTCTACAGCAGCGCCTCGAGCAGGCCACGTACGCCGCTCGTGCCGTCGATCGTCAGGTCGGCCTCGCGCACGAGCTCCGCCGGGGCCTCCTCGGAGCTGACGGCCGCACACACCGCGGCGCGCAGCACGCCGGAGCGCTCGAGCTCGCGCAGCGCGCGAAAGGCGTCGATGTCGGTGGTGTCATCGCCCACGTACAGCGCAGCAGCCTGCGCAGAAGCACCGAGTAAGGCAGTGACGCCCATGCCCTTGTGCAGCGCCACGGGCGGGCGCACCTCGAGCACCTTGCGCCCCCAATGCACCACGAAGCCCTCCTCCTGTGCCCGCGCAGCGATCTCCTTTACGGCCGCGGCTGCGGCCTCCTCGTCGGGGGCGCCCCGCCAGTGGAAGGCGGCGATCGCCTGCTTATCCTCGAGGCGCACGCGCAGACGTTGATGCTCGCTCGTATACACGCGACGGGCGAAGGCGAGCACGCGTCCGCTCCAGGCCTCAACCTCGGGGTTGAGCTCCACCTGAGTCGCCGCGGGACGCAGCAGCTCGCCGCCGTGGTTGCCGATGTAGGCGATGCTGCCGATCGCCACGATCTGCCGGGCGGCGTGCGCGCGGCGACCGCTGACGCAGCCCACCACCCCGTAGCGTTTGGAGATCTCGATCAAAAGCGTGCGTGTGGCCTCGGGCACGTGGGCGTCGTCGGCGTGCCTGACGATCGGCGCAAGTGTGCCGTCGATATCAAGCAGAACTGCGGCGTGGGAGGGATCGGAGCGCAGCGGCTCCAGCGCCTCCACGAGGGTGGCGGCCGGGGACACGAACACTAGTATGGCGCCCAGTGTCACTGTCCGGGGCGCCGCACACATGATTGCCGAACGTCCGGTGTTCGGCACAGCCCCTCAACGCACGCTCAGGCTGGCCGCGATCGGCACCGCCGCGGGCATCTTCAGCGGCCTCTTCGGCGTCGGCGGAGGCACCGTGATTGTGCCGCTGCTGGTGCTGTGGCTGGGCTACGGCGAGCACGAGGCCACCGGCACCTCCCTCGCCGCGATCGTCTTCATCGCAGCCTTCGCCGCCGCTGTGCAGGGCGCCTACGGCAACGTGCACGTGCTCGATGGCATCCTGATCGGGATACCCGCGATCGGCGGGGTGCTGCTGGGGACCTGGCTGCAGCAGCGCCTGGACAACCGCGTGATCGCGCTGCTATTCGCCTCGCTGCTGGTGGCCACCGCGGTGGAGCTGCTGCTGCAATGATCGCCGCCATCGCAAGAGAAGCGGTGCAGGTGTGATCGCATGATCGCCGCCATCGCCAGGGAAGCGGGCGCAGGTGTGATCGCATGATCGGCACGATCGCCATCGGCGTGGCCGCGGGCATCGTCGCCGGCCTGCTGGGCGTGGGCGGAGGCGTCCTGTTCGTACCCGGCCTCGTGATCTTCATGGGCCTCAGCCAGCACCAGGCCGAGGCCACCTCGCTGCTGGCGATCGTCCCCGTGGCGCTCGTGGGCGCCTTCAACCAGGACCGCTACGGCAACGTGCGACGCGCCGATGCTCTGCTCCTGGGTCTGCTCTCGGTGGCTGGCGCGGCCGGCGGCGTGGCGCTCGCCAACCTGCTCTCGGGCGCTGCCCTGCGTATCGGCTTCGCCCTGCTGATCCTGCTCGTCGCAGCCCAGCTTGTGCGAAATGCCCTTAGAGAGTCCGATGCCGCGTTAGACTGAAGAGCTGATGGGACTCGACAACCCGCTCCACATCGCGTTCCTCGTGGTGATCCTGCTGCTCGTATTCGGCGCCCGCCGCCTGCCAGAGATCGGCCGCTCTCTGGGCGCCGGCATGCGCGAGTTCAAGGAGTCCGTCACCGGCGAGTCAAAGTCCCAGTCCCCCACGCTCAATGCCGGTGGGCAGCCTGCACAGCCACCCCAGCCCCCACAGCCGGCCGCCCAGGCTCCGGCGCCCCAGCCCGTGGCGACCCCCGCTCCGCAGGAGGGCGCCCCAGCGCCCGCGACTCCAGCCGAGCCGCAGAGCAACCCGTTTGGGCATTAGGCGACTGCGGTGCGCAGCTCCTCGCTCGCGTAGTAACGCGTAGTGCGCCCTTTCCCCCGTTGAACGACGAGCCCAGCGTCGAGCAGGCGCCGGAAGTCGGCGCTGGCGGTGGCGAGCGACACCTCGGCCTCCCTGCGGTAGAGCGTCCTGGTGGTGCCCCCCATCAGGCTCTGCTCCAGCGCGAACACCATCCGCTCGGGCCAGCCGCGCCGCTTGATGAGCTCTTCCAGAGACGCCCAGCGGGCCGCTGCCGTCTCGATCTGCGTGAGGCGCCGGCGTGCCTGGGCGAGGTGGGCGTCGATGCAGAATGCCACCCACCCCGTGACGTCGCGGTCGGGCTCATAGGACTCGCCGTGCGCCTCCTGCAGCGCGGCGTAGTAGGCAGGCGTGTTCTCTCCCAGGTACTCCTCGATCGAGCCGAACTCGGTGGAGAGCAAGCCTTCGCGCGCGAGCACGAGCGATTGCACGATGCGCGAGACGCGGCCGTTGCCATCGTGGAAGGGGTGGATGGAGATGACATGCAGGTGCGCCATGGCGGCGCGCACGACCACGTGGGCGTCGAGATCACCCTCCTGCAGCCAGCGTACGGTCTCGGTCATCAAGGCGGAGACCTCGTTGGCGTCGGGTCCTCGATACACGAGCCGCCCGTCGCCGCCGGTGATGCCCACCGGCCCCTCTCGCCAGCGGCCGGGCTTCGTCTGAGGCTGAAACCAGCAAGCGTCGAAGTGCAGGTCGAGGATGACGCGATCGAGCCAGCGAAAGGAGGGATCGCCGGCCATCGCCGCAACGTGATCCATCGCGCGCCCGTAGCAGGAGACCGCCAGTCTGTCCTCCTCCCCCGCCTGGGCCTGCTCGTCGCCTCCAAGCAGTCCGAGCGCCTCCTCGGTGGATACATGAAAGCCCTCGATTGCCGTGGAACCCTCGACTACGCTTGCCTGGAGCAGACCGCGCAAAGTCCCCATCCAGCGTGTCGGACGGTGGCTCTGCTGACCGAGTGCGCGGCGCAGCTCATCGAGCTCGTCCAGGCGAGCGCTCAGGTCAGGGGTTAGCGGCGGAGTGGGCAGCAGCATCCCCCACAGCTTAGCCGATTACACGATTAGACGTATAAACGTATAGTCGTATCAAGGATGCGGGGATCCTTTGAGCGTGACGGCGACGCTGTACGGCCCGTGACGGGGATCTTGGTCGATGGCACCACCAATGCGAGGGCATAGAGGCATGAACGCTCACGCCCCTACGCCCTACTGTTATCTATCTATCATGGCATTAGGTACGGAATACACCAAAGCTTCCATTTTGGAGCCTTGCGCCATAAAAGCCGCTAAATACCGCCGCGTTCATCCCGATGGTGAGTCTGACAGATGATTCTTGTCCTTCGTGTTTTATTGTTGTGATCACTTCAGGAAAATACAACGACATTTCTTGACTTTCCGCTTCCTGCGGTGCGAGTGCCCCAGCCAACGAGCCTCGTATTGGATATATGCCATTAAGTACGCCGCAGTTTATTAGTGTAATATTGCCCCAAGTATTCCCCGTTTGTTGAGAGGTAGCAGCTTCGATGAGATCGACTATCTGTTCCTGGCCTTGAACGGTGGCTAAAGCCAGATGGGTTTTCAGTTGGTTGGTTTTAATAGGTTCTACTGTCTGA
>DATBPO010000070.1:0-3662 GCA_036561265.1 Solirubrobacteraceae bacterium
CGACGTCCCGAAGATCGCCGGGACTGGAGACCTGTACCGCCTTGACGATCTTGGCCCCCGTCCGCCTGGCGGCCTCCAGGCAGAACGAGGGCCCCTCGTCGCCATGCAGCTGCAACATAGTTAGCTCAAGCTCTTCGCTAATCCGCGTGATGTCCTGCAGCGATGCGTTGACGAACACCCCACACAACTCGACCCGCCTGCGCATCACCGAGGCAATGCTCCTGGCCTCTTCAAGCGAGCAGCGCCGCGGACTGTCCTCATAGAAGATCATCCCCAACGCCCAGGCGCCGAGCTCTACAGCAAGCTCGGCGTCGGGCAGATTGGTGATGCCGCAGATCTTGATTCGTGGAGTCATCGGCCCTCACGTTAGCTGGCCTCCCTCCGGGGCAGTACATCGCTCCAGTTTCTCACCCCTTACCGGGGCCGCGCAGCGGCCCACTCCCCTCAATCCACCCCCACGCGGGAGCTACTTGGGCGTATTCGGGTTTTCCACCGAGTTGGGCCGCTCGGCGAGGGTGACCTTGATGGTCTTGTGTTCGTAGGAGCCGTTGCCTTTGGCGCGTAGGAGTTCGATGGAGACGGTGTCGCCGGGCTTCTTGGCAGAGATAGCGGCGCTCAGGTCCTCTGAGCTTGTGACGGGCTTGCCGTCGATGCCGACGACGATGTCTCCGCCAACGGCGACCTGGCCACCGGCTATCTGCCCACTGAGCGAGCCACCGCGGATGCCGGCTTTCTGGGCCGGGGTGCCACTCTGCACGCTCTGCACAAGCGCACCGCTCTTGACGGGTAGGTTCAGGGGCGCGAGCGATTCGTCGATGGTGAGCGAGGTGAGGCCGAGGTAGGCGCCGCGCACGGTGCCACCTTTTTCGAGCTGGGGCAGCTCGGTCTTGGCGGTGTTGATGGGCACGGCGAAGCCGATGCCGACGCTGCCACCGCTGCTGCCACCGGTCTCGATCTGCGAGTTGATGCCGATCACGCGACCGCTTGCGTCGAGCAATGGCCCCCCGGAGTTACCGGGGTTGATGGGAGCGTCGGTCTGCAGGACGTTTGAGATGGTGAAGCCGTTGGGCGCGGTGATCTGGCGCTGCAGGGCGGAGACGACGCCGGTGGTGAGCGTGCGATCGAGCCCGAAGGGGTTGCCGATCGCGAGCACGGGATCGCCGACCTGCGCTTTGCTTGAGTCACCCAGCGTGAGCGGATGCAGCGTGAGCCCTTCGGTGGGGATGCGCAGCACGGCGAGATCGTTGGAGGGGTCCTTGCCGACCACCTGGGCGTTGACGGTCTTGCCGTGTTCGAGGCTGACGGTGACCTTGACGGCGTTCTCGACGACGTGCCAGTTGGTGAGGATGGTGCCGTCGGCGCTGACGATGATGCCGGAGCCCGAAGCGGTGCCCTGCTGCTGCTGGCTTTCGCCGCCAAACAGGAAGGGCGATTCGCTCTGCTTGACGATCGTGGAGGTGACGAATACGACGCCTGGCGCGTCGCGCACGTAGATGTCGTGCGGCGTGAGCGCGTGACTTTCGGCGGCGGCGGTGGAGTTGGAGGGGGCGAGCGGCGTGGCGGACTGGATGGTGACGGTCTTGGAAGAGCTGTCGGAGAGATCGCCGCTGGCCGCAAGCACGGCGACGACGACGCCAGCGCCTAGCAGCGCGGCTACAAAGGGGATAAAGAACATTCGTTTCATGATTGATGAGGATGATCGACCGCTATGAAGCCGGTCTAAAGGGGAGCATCGGGATCCCTAAAACCTATCGTCCGGGTGCGCGAGCCAGCGAGCGGGTCACCTAATCATGGGCAAGCAATGCCCGCAAGGCTCCCTCGGGATCGCCCGCACGCATGAGTGACTCGCCAACAAGCACGGCCTGTACGCCTTCTTCCTGCAAGTTGCGTAGCTGTGCGGCGGAACCGATCCCGGACTCCGAAACCACCACCACCCCCGCTGGCATCTCCGCCAGAAGCTTCGCTGTGCGTCTCAGGTCCACGCTGAAGTCACGCAGATCGCGATTGTTGACACCGATCAGATCGGCACCCGCTCCCAGGGCCACATTTAGCTCTGTGCTGTCGTGAACCTCCACGAGCACGTCAAGGCCAAGCTCGCGGGCCGTCGCGTAGAGCGTCGCGAGCAGTTGCGGCGGCAGCGCGGCAACGATCAGCAGCACGGCATCGGCTCCGGCGGCGCGTGCCTCGTGCAGCTGGTAGGTATCGACGATGAAGTCCTTGCGCAGCAGCGGCAGCGCGCACGCGGCTCGCGCCTGGCGCAGGTCCGCGAGGGAGCCCTCGAAGTGTGGACCCTCGGTGAGCACCGACATCGCCGCGGCTCCCCCGCGCTCATAGGCAGGTGCGATCTGCGTTATTTCGGCCTCCTCCCGCAGCCTCCCCGCCGAAGGCGAGCGACGCTTGAACTCGGCGATAACGGCGATACCGGGGCCGGCGAGTGCGTCGCGGAAGGGCCTGGCGGGTGAGGGGCTCTCGTGGGCTTCGATCTCTGAGATCGGCAGCTCGCGCTTGCGCTCCTCCAAGTCGGCGCGGGTGCGCGCCAGGATCTCCTCCAGCACGGTGGCGCTCACGATGGCGCTCCGGCCGGCGCGTGTTTCTGGCTCGCTTGCACGTAGCTCTCAAGCGCCCGCGCCGCGCGACCCTCGCCGACCGCCTCCCGCGCCCGCTCGACGCCCTCGGCGATGCTGGCGGCGCCACCGCCGACGTAAATGGCTGCACCGGCGTTGATGAGCGCGAGATCGGCACGGGGTCCTTGCTCGCCTGCGAGGATCGCGCGGGTAACCTGCGCGTTTTCCTGGGGGCTACCGCCCTGATAGTCGCGCGGCGCCGTCTCGATCCCTACATCAGTCGGGGTGAGCGTGTAAGCGCGCAGCTCCTCCCCCATGACCTCGATCACGCGGGTGGCGGCGGAGGTGGAGAGCTCGTCGAGCCCGTCCTCACTGGAGACGACAAGCGCGTGCTCGACGCCCAGCAGGCCAAGCGCACCAGCCATCACTTCAAGGAAGGCGGGGTCTGAGACCCCGATCAGCTGCCGGCTTGCCCCGGCGGGGTTGGTGAGGGGGCCGAGCAGGTTAAAGACGGTGCGCACGGCGAGATCGCGGCGCACGGGTATGACGTAGCGGGTGGCCTGGTGGTGGGCGGGCGCGAACATGAAGCCAAAGCCGGCCTCCTCGATACAGCCAGCGACACCGAGCGGATCGAGATCGATGCGCGCGCCGAGGGCCTCGAGTAGGTCCGCTGAGCCGGAGGGACTTGTGGCGGAGCGGTTGCCGTGCTTGGCCACAGCACAACCCGCGCCGGCAGCAATTAGGGCAGCTGTCGTTGAGACGTTGAAGGTGCGCTGCCCGCCGCCGGTGCCGGCGGTGTCGAGTAGGTCGGTGCGCTCAGTGGGCACGTGCACGGCGAGCTCGCGCATGGTACGTGCCAGGCCGGCGAGCTCCTGGGTGGTCTCGCCCTTGGTGCGCAGCGCGATGAGGAAGGCGGCAATCTGCGTCTCGGTGACCTCGCCGTGCATGATCTCGGCGAGCACCTCGGCGGTCTCATCGGCGCTTAGGTCGCGCCGCGCAGCAAGCGCATCAATGGCTTTGGTGAGGACTTCGTTGGCCATTAGCTAGAGGGTGGCGCGGTCGGACGAAGGCCGACGAGCCGGGCCCATCTCATTCCCA
>DATBPO010000071.1:0-2133 GCA_036561265.1 Solirubrobacteraceae bacterium
TAATCGTCCTCGGCGTCCAGCGGGCGCGCGAGCAAAGGGTTGGAGGAGATGTGCCCGATCAGGTGATCCGCTGAGAGCAGGATCTTGCGCGACTCATCCAGGAAGACCGTGTCTGAAGGGCTGTGACCGGGCCGGTGCAGCACCCGCAGAGTACGGTCGCGCAGCGCCAGTTGCGAGCCATCGGCCAGCGGCCTGGTTACCTCCACGGCCGACCCCCATGCGCGAAAGCCCGCCGAGACGGCCCGCAGTGCCGTCACTATTTCCGCTGGGATGCCGTGGCGCAGCATCAGGCCCTCCGCGAAGCGGTCTTCGAGGTCGCTGTGGTGGCCGTAGTCGGCCAGTAGCGGCGCCAGCACATCCAGTGCCGCCACGTCCGCGCCGGAGCGCCGCGCAAGTATCGAAGCCAGCCCGAAGTGGTCCATGTGCTGGTGGGTGATCACCAGCAGTTCGAGGTCCTCGACGGCGTGGCCGCGCGCCGCAAGCGCCTGCTCGAGCTCATCGAGCGCCTTCGCTGAGTTCGGGCCTGAGTCCACGAGTGTCAGCGGCTCATCCTCGATCAGGTAGGCGTTGACGCGGCCGACCATGAACGGTGTCGGGATCGCCAGGCGGTGGATGCCGGCGTCTGCTTGCAGAGCCTGTTCCTCGCGCTCCTCGCGCAGCCGAGGGTTCTGCTCGCCGCTCACGAGCGAATCAGCGCGAGCACCTCGTCGCGGCGACGCTCCATGTCCTGGTGGGAGACCAACGACTCCAGGCACAGACGCAGCAGCGGCTCGGTGTTTGAGGGCCGCACATTGAAGTGCCAATCCTCGTAGTCGATCGAGATGCCGTCCAGGCGGTCCTGGCGGGCGTCGGCGTAGTGCGCCGCGATCTCCTCCATCTTCGCCGCCGCGTCGGAGACCTCTGAGTTGATCTCTCCGGATATGAAGTAGCGGGAGCGGTAGGAGGCGAGCAGCTCGGAGAGGCTCTTGCCCTCCCGCGCGAGCAGCTCCAGCACCAGTAGCGCCGGCATCGTGCCCGAGTCCGCGCAGTAGAAGTCACGGAAGTAGTAGTGCCCGGAGACCTCCCCGCCGAACAGCGAGCCCTCGGCGCGCATACGGGTCTTGAAAAACGCGTGCCCCACACGGTTGACATACGCCGTGCCGCCCGCGCTGCGCACGGTGTCAGCGACGGCGCGAGAGGCACGAACGTCATACAGGATCGCCTCGGGGTGGGTGGGGTTCGGATTTTTTCCCAGCAGCGAGTTCGCGAGCAACGCCGTCAGAAAGTCGCCGTCGACGAACTCCCCGGTGTCGTCGATGAAGAAGCAGCGGTCAGCGTCGCCGTCCCACGCGATGCCCAAATCGGCACCGGTCTCACGCACCTTCTCGATGATGAACTGGCGGTTCTCCGCCAGCAGCGGGTTGGGCTCGTGGTCGGGGAAGTTGCCATCGGGTGTCCAGTAGGTCTCGATCAGCTCCAGACCCAGGCGATCCAAGAGCGGACCGACCATCGGACCGGCCATTCCGTTGCCTCCGTCCAGCACCACCTTCAGCGGCCTGCCGCCGATGCCCGAGCGGATTGTCTGCGGGTCGATGATCTCGAGCGCCGCCTCCTGGAACTCCGCGTAGAGGTCGACCTGCTCGACGCTGCCGTGAGAGGCCTCGCCGGCGAGCACGGATGCTCTGGCGCCATCGGCCAGCTCGGCCTGCACCTCACGGCGAATGTCCTGGATGCCCTCCTCTCCGGACAGCGCGATCGCTCCCTCGCGCACGAGCTTGGCGCCGGTGTAGGCCTTGGGGTTGTGCGAGGCGGTGCACATCAGCCCGCCGTCGAGCTCGCGCGAGCCGACCAGGAAATACAGCATCTCCGAGCCGACCATCCCCGCGTCCAGGACATGCACACCCTCCGAGAGCAGTCCCTGGCGGTATCGCGCGGCGAGCTCCGGGGCACTCAGACGCATGTCGCGCCCGAGCCCGACACGCAGCTGGGCAGTGGGCTTGCCGGCGAGCGCTGAGAGCACACGCGCGAACGCGCCGCCGATCAGCTGCGCCACCTCGCCGTCGATCTGCTCGCCGTAGAGGCCACGGATGTCATACGCCTTGAAGATCTCAGCGGGGGGCAGGGCCATCAGCGCCTGAATCCTAGAGGCCCCGC
>DATBPO010000072.1:0-5392 GCA_036561265.1 Solirubrobacteraceae bacterium
GTCCTCCCTGTGATGCTCCTGCTGGGCGTGGGCATCGGCGGCTCCTTCCCGGCGCTGATGACGCTGGCGATGTCGGGGGCCACACGCGAGGACGCGGGCCTGGCGAGCGGCCTCGTCAACACGGCCGCGCAGGTGGGCGGCGCGCTGGGCCTGGCGGTGCTGGCGACGCTGTCGGCGACGCGCACGAAGGAACTGGCGGCGGGCGGCAGTTCGCATCTGGCGGCCCTCACGGGCGGCTACCACCTGGCCTTCGTCATCGCCGCGGGCCTGATCCTGATCGCGGTGGCGGTCTCAGCGCTGGTGCTGCGCTCGACGCCTATGTCCGCGATGGCCCAGGCGCCCGAGGACAGCGTCGAGCCCGCCTACTCCGAGGCGGCTTAAAAAGAGAGGAAAGGCTCCGCTGCGCTCCGCCGTGTGGGCCGCGCTCGCCGCAATGGCGCGCACGGGCGCACCGCCGCGGCGTCGGGCAGCTAACGCTGCCTCGGCTGCGGCGTTGAAAATGACGCGGCCCTCGCGTTCGTCGCGCGTTGCGCACTTCACTGCCTCGGGCTGGGGTTGCGCGATGCGCGGCCCCCTCCCCCTCAACTAAAACGAGCCCTTTCTGAGTGCGATCGGTGCGTTGCGAGGCGCCCGATGCGGGTAGTGGGTCAGCACCACGAGAAAGCGAGGAGACTGATGCAGCGCGTGACGCTGGGAATGAGCGGCCTGGAGGTGTCGCCGATTGCCTTCGGGACCTGGCAGCTGGGAGGCGATTGGGGGGATTTCGACGAGGGCCAGGCGGTCGCGGCGATCCGCGCGGCAAACGATCTGGGGATCAACTTCTTTGATACCGCGCAGGCGTATGGCTTTGGCGTGTCGGAGGCGCTGCTGGGGAGGGCGCTGCACAACGGTCTCGCTCACCGCCGCGAGGAGCTAGTGATCGCCACCAAGGGCGGCCTGCGCATCGACCCCGACGAGGGACTTGTGCGCGACTGCAGCCCCGCGTGGCTGCGGCGGGGGGTGCAGGAGAGCCTGCGCCATTTGGGCGTGGATTACATCGACCTCTACCAGCTGCACTGGCCCGATCGGCAGACGCCCTTCGCGGTCTCGGCACAGGCGCTTTCCGAGCTGGTGGCGGAGGGCAAGATTCGACACGTTGGTGTCTCCAACTTCAGCGCAGCGCAGATGGCAGAGTTCTCGCGCGCGCTGCCAGTGGAGGCGCTGCAGCCGCCCTACCACCTGTTTCGCCGCGACATCGAGGACGATGTGCTGCCCTACGCGCGCGAGCACGACATTGGGGTGCTGGTGTATGGGCCGCTCGCGCATGGGCTGCTGACGGGGGCGATGGACAGCGGGACACGTTTTGCGTCCGATGACTGGCGCAGCAAGAGCGCGCTGTTTACGGGCGAGACCTTCCAGCGCAATCTGCAGACGGTGAGTGAGCTTGAGCATTTCGCGCGTGAGCGCGGCTACAGCGTGGGTCAGTTGGCGATCGCCTGGACGCTGGCCAACCCCGCGGTGCACGTGGCGATCGTGGGCTCACGCTCGATTGAGCACATCGAGGACAGCCTGGGTGCGCTTAAGATCGAGCTCTCGCCGGAGGACCTTGCGGAGATCGATCGGATCATGGCGGGCGCTGTGCCGGTGGCGGGGCCCACGCCGGAGAGCACCTGAGGGGCAGTAGGTGCGCGCCAGGGCCGGCTTGCACATCGTGTGCAGCGCTGGGCGCGGTCACGCCGGGGGGCAGGAGACCGAGGACATGCCCGCCGAAGCCCCCGCCGATGAGGCGAGCTCCAGCGGCGCCCGCTTTGAGCAGCACTTTCACGGCGCCCTCGAGAGCGGCGCTTGAGACCTCATAGTCATCGCGCAGGCTGGCGTGGGAGGCGTTCAGCAGCTTTCCCAGCTGGAAGAGATTGCTGGTGCGCAGCGCCGCGGCGGCCTCTTCGACGCGAGCGTTCTCGCTGAGCACGTGCCGCGCGCGGCGGCGCAGTGGCTGGGGTAGTCCGGGCAGGTCCTTCCAGTTGGCGTGTCGCAAGGAGGGCACGCCCAACAGTTCGCAGGCCCGGGCACACTCGGTGCGGCGCTCGTTGTAGGCAGAGTCGGTGTGCTCGTGGCGCTGTGCGGAGTCGAGTACGACTAGGCGCCAGCCGGCCTGTAGGCGCAGCGGAACAGGCTCGATGGTGAGCGCTTGGAAGTCGATGTGCAGGGCCGCATGAGGTTGGCCGTAGAGGCTGGCGAGCTGGTCGAGCAGGCCGGTGCGCGCCCCGACCCAGTCGTTCTCCACGCGCGAGCACAGGAGCGCTAGGTCGGTGCGGTCGAAGTCGGCCACGCCGCAGAGAGCGAGCAGGGCAAGGCACAGTGCCACCTCGAGGGCGGCGGAGGATGAGAGTCCGGCACCGACGGGTAGATCGCCTTCAATCTGGATGTGGCTACCAACGATGGGAAACCCGGCGCGTGCCAACTCGGCGACGGCGCCGCGCACGAAGGCGCGCCAGCCCTGAGTTCGCGGCGGCTGGGTTAGTGAGAACTCGTCGTGCTCGTCGAGATCGAGCGCGTGCGCATAGATGCGCTCATCGCCACTCGGCCAAGCGCGCACGGTGATGCCCTGGGCGATCGCAAAGGGCAGCGCTAGTCCCTGGTTGTAGTCGGTGTGCTCGCCGATGAGGTTGACGCGACCGGGGGCGAAGGCGCTGGCTCGCGAGGGGGGCGCCGCACTGGCAGGCACGGGCGGCAGTCCGTCGGCGTTCTCAATTGGCAAGGACGACACCTTCTCGGGTGCGCTCAGCTGGCGCCAGCGGCACCTCTCCAGCGGCCTTAGCCGGCACGAGCGATGGCCTCGCGCAACGCCAGGGCGGAGTCCTCGGGCAGGGTGTCGCCGATGAAGGTGCCCGCGCCGAGCTCGGAGCCGGCGGTGTACTTGAGCTTGTGCGCGGTGCGCAGCGGCGGGTAGAACTCGACGTGCAGGTGGCCCTCTCCGCGGCCATCGGTGGGCGCCTGGTGAACGACCATCACGTAGGGAAAGGGGCGGGCGAAGAGCGCGTCGTAACCGCGGGTGAGGCGCTGCAGGCCCTCGGCGAGTTGGCCCAGTTCGGCGTCGCTGCAGTCGAGCAGGCTGGGGCGGTGCTGGCGCATGACTACGTGCGCTTCATAGGGCCAGCGCGCGGCGTAGGGTAGGTAGGCCACGACGCCGTCGTTCTCGTAGAGGAGGCGCTCTGCGTCGCTGAGCTCGCGGGCGAGGAGCGCGCAGACCGCACAGCCCCCGAGGCGCTCGTCGGCGGCAAGCTCGAGCGCGGGGACGGGGGGCAGGAAAGGGTAGCCGTAGATCTGGCCGTGGGGGTGGTGCAAGGTGACCCCCACCTCGACACCGCGGTTCTCGAAGATGAGCACGTACTGGATGTCGTTGCGCGCGCCGAGCTTGGCGTAGCGGTGGCGCCACACCCACATGAGCTCCTGCGCGCGCTCGGGGGAAAGTGTGGCGAAGGAGCCGTGGTGACTGTCGGTGTAGACCACGACCTCAGCAGCTCCTTCTGGTGAGGAGAAGGCCGGGAAGAGATTGTCGAAGACCGCGATCTCAAAGGTGGGGACCGGGATCTCCGTCTCTGGTGCGCCGGGAGTTGCGGGCGTGGGGCACAGCGGGCAGCGCTCCTGCGCGGGCAGGAAGGTGCGGTTCTGGCGGTGCACGGCGTAGACGACGGGTTCGCCGCGCAGCTCGTTGAAGCGCTGCTCGCTCACGGTCGCTTGCGCTTGGCGAAGGCAAAGAGGATGAGCGCACGCCCGTCCTCCTTGCGGTGGCGTGCGATGTCAAGTGGTCCGTAGGTCTCGCGGTCGTCCTCTCCGCTGTTGCCGGGGCTTTCGGTCTGTTTGCCCTCCTCGTGAGGCATGCCCGTCATGTCGGGGTATTACCCGCCCCCGCAAAGTTCCTGACTAGGAAATGGTCTTGACGGGAAAGTAAGGGTTGGGCGCTGCGTCGCCCTGGCGCAGCCTCTCGATCGAGTGAGGAGGCGGAGATGTTGCAGAGAACAGACGAGGCGCCGGAGGCGTCGCTGCCGGTCGACCCTCCCGGTTTGAGCCGGCGCGCGTTCATACGGCGCACGGCGGTGACGGGCGTGGCGGCGAGCACCGTGGGCACCGTGCTGGCGGCCTGCGGGTCGGGCAGCTCGGGCTCAAGCGCAGCCAATGGCAGCGGCAGCGAAGCGGTATTCGGCAAGCACCCCAACTACAAGTTTGTATTCGTCAACCACGTCACGACGAACCCGTTCTTCGTGCCCACGCAGTACGGCGCGGCGGATGCCTGCAAGCTCTACGGCTGCTCCTATCAGTGGACGGGCAGCGAAAACAGCAACGTGAACGAGATGGTCAACGCGGTCAACAGCGCTGTGACGAGCGGCGCCGATGGGATCGCGGTGGCGCTGATCGACCTGCACGCCTTCAATGCGCCGGTGGAAGCGGCGCTCAAGGCGGGTATCCCGGTGGTGGCCTACAACGCCGATGCGGAAGGCAACAAGCGCCTGGCCTACATCGGCCAGGATCTGTTTAAGGCGGGCGAAGAAATGGGCAAGCGCATCGTCTCACTTGTGCCAAGTGGGGATGTGGCGCTGTTTATCGCCACGCCGGGCGCGGCCAACATCCAGCCGCGCATCGATGGCGCGCTGAAGGCGATCAAGGAATCGGGCAAGCCCATTACGACGCACACGATCGCCACGGGGGCAGCGGTGCCGGCGGAGCTCTCCACGATCGATGCCTACTGGGTGGGTCACCAGAACACCAAGGGCATGTTCGCGGTGGACGGCGGCAGCACCCAGAGCGTGGCGCAGGTGATGCAGAAGTACGGCCTGCCTGCCAAGGGCGTGAGTGCAGGCGGCTTCGATCTGACTGAAGTCACGCAGAAGCTGTTGGCGGCGGGGCAGATCGACTTCACCATCGATCAGCAGCCCTACCTGCAGGGATATGTGCCGGTGCAGCAACTGTTCATGTACAAGGTCTCGGGGACGCTGACGGGGATGGCCGACACCAACACGGGTCTGAAGTTCCTCGATAAGACCACGGTGATCCCGTACAACAAGACAAAGACGCGCTACGAGGGGACCTCCTCCTCGGTGGTGGTAGTCGCGGCTTAGGCCATGGCGAGCGCGACAGGAGCCCCGGCTGCGGGCCAGCCGGCTCCCACTACGGGCAGTCCGGCAGGCGAGCGCCGGACTGTCTACGGGGGGGCGATGGAGTTACTGCGGCGCTTCTTGACGCTGCGCGAGGGCAGCATCATCGTCGTCACGGTCATCGTGGCGATCTACTTCGCGATCAACACGGAGAGCTTCTTTACCACCGGCAACTTCAAGACGCTGTTGCCGTACTTCGCGCCCTTCGCGATCCTCGCGGCGGGCGAGGTGTTCCTGATGATCAACGGCGAGATCGACCT
>DATBPO010000073.1:0-2323 GCA_036561265.1 Solirubrobacteraceae bacterium
AGACGACGACGACGCTGAACCTCGCGGCCGCGTTCGCCGAGGAGGGTCACCGGGTGCTCTGCGTGGACATGGACCCGCAGGGGAACCTCACGATGTCGCAGGGGATCGACCCCGACACGCTCGAGAAATCGATGTACGACGTGCTCGTGCACAAGGTCTCGATCCGCGAGGTCATCCGCAAGCGCGAGATCGACGTGGCCTGCGCCTCGATCGACCTCGCCGGTGCCGAGATCGCGATGTCCACGATGATCGGCCGCGAGCGCACGCTGCAGAAGGCGTTTGAGCCGATCCGCGAGGATTACGACTTCATCTGCATCGACACCCCACCAAGCCTGGGCCTGCTGACGATCAACGCCCTTACCGCCGCTGACAAGGTTATTGTGCCGGTTCAGTGTGAGTATCTCTCGATGAGGGGCCTCATCCAATTGCAAAATACATTGGCGATGATCAGGGAGAATCTGAACCCGGAGGTCGATATCGAGGGTATCCTTCCCACCCTGGTCGATTCACGCACGATCCACGCCAAAGAGGCCATCGAGATCCTCGAAGAGAATTTCGGCGATCGCGTTTTCGCCAGCCGGATCAAGAAGACCGTGCGCTTCGCCGAGGCACCCGTGAAGGGCATGAGCGTGCTCAAATACGAGCCCGACGGCGTGGCCGCGCAGTCCTACCGTCAGCTCGCCCAGGAGGTACTGGCCCATGGCGTCCAATAGCCCCCCCAACAAGCGCGCCTCGATGCGCGAAGGCCCCCTGGCGGCGCTGTTTCGCAAGACCGAAGAGGGGGAGGATGCCGGCGGAGCCGGCGTGGGGGCCGCGTCCGATGCAAAGAAGGCACGCGAGGAGCAGGAGGCGCCCGTCGAGCGTCAGCGTGAGCTTCCCCATCCGGCCCTGAGCAGATCGGAAGCCGAGCCGGCCGCGGCGGAGCCCGAGGAGGATTCCGTTCCCAGCCCCAAGGAGCGTCTGCGCAACGTGTTCTCCTCGGAGATTCCCGAGAACATCATGGAGCGCCCCCAGGCACGCGAGGAGGCGCCAGCCGCGCCCCGGCATGTGCCGGTGGAGATGCCCCCGCGAGATGAACCTCGCCCCTACAGCACCGCCGACCAGGTCATCCACCCAGTCATCCGCGTCGTGGGCGTCGGCGGCGCCGGGGTGAACGCCGTCAACCGCATGGTCGAGGCCGAGGTCGCGGGTGTGGAGTTCATGGCCATCAACACTGATTTGCAGTCTTTGCAGCAGTCCACAGCCGACATCACGCTGCACATCGGCGCGGAGCTCACGCGCGGCTTGGGCAGTGGTGCCGACGCCAACGTGGGACGCCAGGCGGCGATGGATGACTACGACCGCGTCAAGTCACTGCTCAAGGGCTCGGACATGATCTTCATCACGGCCGGGGCCGGCGGTGGCACCGGCACGGGTGCGGCGCCGATCGTGGCGCGCATCGCCCGGGAGATCGGGGCATTGACGGTGGCGATCGTGACGCGCCCCTTCGGCTTCGAGGGTACCCGCCGGCGCGAAGCGGCCGAGCATGGCGTGGGCGCGCTGGCCGAGGAGGTCGACACGCTGATCGTCGTGCCCAACGAACGCCTGCTGTCGGTGCTCGACAAGCAGACCTCGATGGTCGAGGCCTTCCGCGTCGCCGACGACGTCCTGCGCCAGGGCGTGCAGGGGATCTCCGACCTCGTCACGCTACCCGGTCTCATCAACCTCGACTTCGCCGACGTGCGCACGATCATGAGCGAGGCCGGCGACGCGCTGCTCGGCATCGGCATGGGCGTCGGCGAGCACCGCGCCACCGAGGCCGCCATGCAGGCCGTGCAGTCGCCGCTGCTTGAAACCTCGATGGAGGGAGCGCGTTCGATCCTGCTCTCCATCACCGGTGGCAACGACTTGTCTCTATGGGAGGTCAACGAGGCCGCCAAGGCCGTCTCCGAGGCCGCCCACCCCGACGCCAACATCATCTTCGGCGCCATGGTCGACGAGAAGCTCGACGATCAGGTGTGGGTCACCGTCGTCGCCACTGGCTACCGCGGCGAAGGCCGTCCGGGGACCGGGCGCGGGCGTATGCAGGAGCCAGCCGGGGAACCAAGGGTGCAGCGCACCAGCGCGCCGCGACGCGAGCGGCGCCGTAGCCTCGCGGACTTGGAAGTACCCGAGTTCATACCAAACCCTTAAGGGCGCTCAGCGCCTGGCGGGCACCCGGTGTGCTTCGCTTCATCCATGAGTGCGGCTAGGCAGGGAGTCGTTGCGGCGGGACACCCGCTGACCGCGCACGCCGGGGCGCGGGTGCTGCGCGAAGGTGGCAACGCCATCGATGCCGCGGTGG
>DATBPO010000074.1:0-3581 GCA_036561265.1 Solirubrobacteraceae bacterium
GCGTTGTCGGAAGCGGAGCGCCGCGCGTTGTTAACGGATCCGGCCCTGGCCACCTTGCAGGGGGTGTTTGCGGCGGTGCCCGACCCACGCAAGCGGCGTGGTTTGCGCTATGACCTGCCCTTTCTGCTGACCTGCCTGGCGGCGGCGCTCCTGAGTAACTGCAATAGCTTGGCGGCGGTGGGCCAGTGGTGCCAGGAGCATCGCACCCTCTTGGGTCGTCGTTACCCCCAGGCCCGCTTCCTCACCCCGACCGGCGCCCTGTACCGCTGGCTGTTACCGCGCCTGAGCGTGGCGGAGTTGGAGTGGGCGCTGGCCGGCTGGGTGCGGGCCTCCCGCGCCGTCTGGGAACGGGAAGCGTTGGCCCTCGACGGCAAGACGGTGCGCGGCGCGGCGGGGCGCCAGCCGGATGGCACGAGCACGGCACCGCACCTGCTCTCGGTTTCCGGCCACCAGAGCCATGCGACACTGCTCCAGGTGCGGGTCGACGGCAAAACGAACGAAATCCCCGTGGCGCAGGCGCTCTTGTCCTACCTGCCAGTACGCGGTCGGATCGTCACGGCCGACGCCCTACACACCCAGACCGCCTTCGCGCAGGGCGTGCTCGACCAGGGGGGCGACTACCTGCTGTGTGTCAAAGGCAACCAACCCACGCTCTACGACGACATCGCGCTGGCCTTCGCCGACCCGGCCACCGCCTGCAGTTCGCCCGTCAGCACCACCGACTGCCAACGCGGACGTACCGAAGTGCGCCGCCTGCGCACCACTACCTGCCTGAATACCTATATCACCGCCCTCCCGCGTGTGGGCCAGGTGGCCGAGGTGACGCGCACCGTCACCCACCAGGGAAGAACAACCAAGGAAGTCGTCTTTCTCGTCACCAGCCGCCCGCCGGCGCTGGGCAGTCCTACCCACCTGCTGGCCTGGATTCGCGGCCATTGGTCGATTGAGGCACGGCATAACGTCCGTGATGGCACCTTCGGCGAGGACCACTCCCGGCTCCGACACGGGCATGCACCCCAGATCATGGCCGCCTGCCGCAATCTCTGCATTACGCTGCTGCATCGCACGGGGCACCACGCGATCAGTCAGGCGCGTCGCTCCTTCGCCTATCATCCTGCTCAGGCCCTTGCTCTCCTTCTCCCCAAGGCCCGCCGTGCCTGACTATTTTCAGACCGTGAGGTTGAGGCGGATGAACAAGGTAGGCGCTCCAGCTACGACGTAGTGGTATCAGCAGCGCGGCTCGACTGCAATCCCAATCTACATCCACCCGCTGCAACCGTCGATGTTTGCACGGATGGATTAATTGACCAGGACAGGGTTGAAGCGTCAGGAGCACCACACCACCAGCCGCTCTCGATCTTGACAGGCGGAAGTCGGCTACGTATCCTCAGAGAGAACGGTTCCGGTTTCGATTGCTGGACGGCGTGGACGCCCCAGAAGAGACGGGAGCGGGTACCGACGCTGCCACGCCTTACCCGTTGCGCGTTGGCTTCATGTGCCGTGCGGGAAGGAAACAATAGGCTATGGATACGATTGAAAGTATCGAGGTGATCCCTATCCGCGTGCCGCTCGATCGCCTGTATCGCGGCAGCTTTTACCGCATGCGCACCCGTTGCACCCTGATCACCCGCATTCGCACCAGCGACGGGATCGTGGGCGAAGCCTATAACGGCGATACCGATGACGAGCAAGCGCTGATCATGGCCATTATCCGCGACGAGATGGTGCCTGGGCTGATCGGGCGCGACGCTTGCAATATCGAGGGCGCCTGGGAGGCGATGCTGCCGCCCAGCTTCGATCAGCTGCGCGACCGTCGCCTGGCCATGCAGGCCATGGCCTGCATCGACTCGGCGCTGTGGGATGCCTTCGGCAAGCGCACCGGCCAACCGTTATATCGCCTGTGGGGCGGCTACCGGGACGCGGTCCCCGCCATCGGCATCGGCGGCTACTACGGCCACAGCGATGACGAACTGCGCGAAGAAGTGAAGTTCTTCATCGATCAAGGCTTTTGCGGCATGAAGTTCAAGATTGGCGCCATGACACCGGAGGAGGACGCCTGCCGCCTGCGGGTGGCGCGCGACTTCGCCGGCCCGTCGTTCGTGCTGATCTGCGATGCCAATCAGGGCTACACCACCGCGCAGGCGGTGGCATTCTGCCGGCTGGTCGAGGACGTGGGGCTGCGCTGGTTCGAGGAGCCCTGCCGCTGGTATAACGACCGCCACGGCATGCGCGACGTGCGCCTGATCACCGGCATTCCCGTCGCCGCCGGCCAGAGCGAGTTGACCCGCGTCGGCGCGCGCGACCTGATCGTGGATGGCGCGATCAACGTCTGCAACTACGATTCCTCGTGGGGCGGCGGCCCCACCGAGTGGCGCCGGGTGGCGGCAATCGCCATGGCCTATGACGTACAGATGGCCCACCACGAAGAGTCGCAGATCTCCCTCCACCTGCTGGCGGCGATCCCGCATGGCACCTACGCCGAATGCTTCACGCCGCAGCGCGATCCCATTTACTGGAACATGCTCGCGAATCGTGCTCAGTGCCGCGACGGCAAGATGCCCGTGCCGGATCGGCCCGGCTTCGGCTGGGAACTTGACCCCGAGTACATCGCCAAGTATCGCGTGTAGACGCCGTGAAGTACCGGGAGCGATGAGCAACGGAGAACCCGGAGAGGCGGGAGACGAGTCCGGACCTGCGGAGCGAGCGCTGGTGGCACAGGCCGAGGGACGCCGAGCCGTGGCGGATGCGGCGAGGGCGGCGGGGTGCGTGGAGTTGCCGCTGCGTTTCTGGCGCCAACACGCCCATCTCACCGTGCCGGCGCCTGATGGGGCACGGGCCCGGAAGGCCGTGGCGGGCGGTACCGAACCGGTGGCGCGCCAGATGGCGCGTCTGGGCGTTACCGCCGAGGCGCTGGCCGAGCGCCTGCACGTGCCGGTTGCCCTGGTGGCCGGGATGCTGGCCCTGCCGCGGCGGGCGCCGCTGGTCGTGCTGGACGGTGAAGATGCGCAGGCGCCGGGCGCGGACGTTGCCGCGCAAGGCCGCCAAACCGCGGTCCGGGTGCTGCGCGAGGCGGGCTGGTCACCTGCCACGCTCCGCTTCTATCGCCCGCTCGGCCTCAATGCCGCCGGCGCGGCGCGCGACCTGATCGGCGTGCTGATCGGCGCCGGCCGGGAACGCGTGCCGGACGCCTACCCGCTCGACGGCATTGTCTTCCCCAAGATCGAGCAGCCGGAGGAGATCGACTGGCTGGAAGCCACGCTCGCGTCGATTGAAGATGCCCTGAAACTGGCGCCGTGCCGCATCAGAGTCGCTCTGCTCATAGAATCGGGTTGGGCGGTCGCGCAGCTGAGCGATCTTGCGCGCCGGGCGCGGGGGCGGCTTTGCGCCCTGATCCTGGGCACCGCGGATCTCGCCGCCGATCTGGGATTGCCCGGCGTCGCCGATCGCCATGCCGTAGCGGATTGGGCGCGGGCTCAGGTGGTGACGGTAGCGGGCGCGCTCGGCGTCCCCGCGATCGACGGCATGACCCTGGAATATCCGGTGGCCGATCCCGCCCTCGACGCCGCCGCCAATCGGGAGCG
>DATBPO010000075.1:0-2106 GCA_036561265.1 Solirubrobacteraceae bacterium
TCTCGATCGTGTCGAGCTGCAGGCGGGTGAGGTCGTCGAAGCCATAGATCCGGACTGGCGTGGCGCCCCAGAGCCCAGGTGAGCGCCGCAGGGCATCGAGGGCGAGCACGGCACGCTGCTCGGGGTCCGAGCGCCCAAGCTCCTTAAGCAGGTCGTGGTAAGCCGAAAACAGCGCCTTTAGCTCATCGGCGCGCCGCTGGCTCCCATCGCCACGCTCCTGCTCGGCGGCCACCCAGGCATCGAGCGCGCGCCGCAGCCGCACCGGGGTGACGCGCTCGACCTCCAATTCCGCCACGAGCGCCGCGAGCGCGCGCACGAACCCGGGGCGCGTGGCGAGCTCGGGCGTGACGCTGCGACGCGCCGCGACAGCCGTTAGCAGTCGTTCGCGTAGGAGGGGCGTAAGCGGCCGCGCATCCACCCCCGCCCGGCGCACCACCTCGGCGAGTAGCCCCCGAAAGCGCTCCACCCGCACCCCCCAGACGATCCCCTCGACGGCCAGCTCGCGACGGTAGCTCTCGACATCAGCCTGCGTTGGCACGATCAGCAGCGGCTCGGCTTCGCCGGCGACATCAGCGCGCACGGCATCGAGCACAGCACGGGCCTTGCCGGCGTTCGCGGGGCCGGTGATAAGCGTGATGGCCATGTCGCTCCATAGTGGCGCACCCACCCGACACAACTCTCAGCCCCTCGGCCAGCAAGACTGGAAAAACTTCAGTTTTCGGAAAGTGCGCCGATTTCGGGGAGGTGATCGGGCGCCACCTCGAACTTTGCGAGGGCCTGATGCAGGCCCTGGAGCACGAGCAGCTCGTGCTGCACTACCAACCCGTAATGGACGTGCGCAGCGGCGATGTCGCCGCAGTGGAGGCGCTGATTCGCTGGCAGCACCCCCAGCACGGCCTGCTGCTGCCGCTTGAGTTCATCCCCACCGCTGAGAGCACGGGACAGATCGTGGAGGTCGGCGAGTGGGCACTGGAACAGGCGTGCCGCCAGGCGCAGACGTGGCGCGCGGACGGGCTGCCGGTGCGCATGGCGGTGAACCTCTCCGCGCGCCAGTTCAGCGCGCCTGACCTGGTCGGCTGTGTGGCGCGCACGCTGCGCGAGACCGGCGTGCCCCCGGAGATGCTTGAGCTCGAGCTGACGGAGAGCATGTTCGCGGACCCCGTCAGCAGCACCGCCATCCTCATGCGCCTGCGCCAGTTGGGCGTGCGCGTGGCGATCGATGATTTCGGCACCGGCTACTCCTCGCTGAGCTACGTGACGCAGTTCCCGCTCAACACGATCAAGATCGATCGCTCCTTCGTGGAGCAGGCCACCCACGACGCCCACGCCGCCGTCGTGGTGGGCTTCGTGGTGGCGATGGCGCACGAGCTCGATCTGCGCGTGGTGGCCGAGGGCGTGGAAACCGAGGAGCAGGAGCGCATGCTGGTGGCCCACAACTGCGATCTCACCCAGGGCTTCTTGCACGCCCAGGCCATGCCTGCCCCTGACTGCGAGCGCTGGATGCGCGAGCGCATCTCCCGCCCCCTCACCCCGATCCCCGGCGGGGGCGAGCCAAGCGAGCAAGCCGCACCCATGTCGCGGCGGCGCCATGACCGATCGCACCGCCACGTGGCTGCGGGCGTCTGACCTTCGAGCACGCCGCCGCCTGGTCGAGAGGACGTGCGGATCCCGAGAGGCCGACGCACGCGATCTTCCTGTACGAGCAAGATCGACGTAGCTTGGCCGAAGGTGTCCGCCGCTTCACCGCATTCCTGACCGGAGCCGCCGATACGGTCCGTGGATGAGGAGTCATACGTGTTGAGCACGGCCGCCGCAATCGTTTCGGCTATCGCCCTGCTGATGCCTGGCTTCATCATTGCCGAGTTGAGCGTGGCCCGCTCTGCGCGAGGCTCGCGCAGCGATTTGGAACTCGCCCTACGTGCCTTGAGCTACACGCTGGTCGTCCACATTACGTTTGCATTCTGGACCGCTCACCTCATCGCCAGCATCGGCAAGCCCGCGGATTGGACCCATCATTGGGGGGCACTGGCCATCTACGGGGCTGTTGTACTCATTGTTGTTCCGGCGGTCATCGGCACAGTCCTCAACCGATACCTTGCGCATGTT
>DATBPO010000076.1:0-8544 GCA_036561265.1 Solirubrobacteraceae bacterium
CAGGTTGATGTGCAGTCCCTCCCCCACCTCGACCTCGAGCTCGCCGCCGTCCAGCTCAACGCTCACACGCTGCCCTGCCTCGGCGGGCTCATCGCCGTTGCTGCCCAGTCCCGGACCCTGAGCGTATTCATCGCCGAGCAGCAGGTATGCCACAGCTGCGCCCGTCGCGCCCGTGCCTGAGGACAGCGTCTCCCCCACCCCGCGCTCGAAGATGCGCGCGCGGATGCGCTTGGGCTCGATCTCCGTGTACCACGACACATTGGTGCGGTTGGGAAACAGCTCGTGCCCTTCGATCTGTGGCCCGATCAACGCCAGGTCGAGTGCCTGCAGCTCTGCCAGGTCCGCCACTGCGATCGCGCACTGGGGATTGCCGATCGAGACGTGCTGAAAACGCCACTTGCGCCCGGCTGCCTCAAGCTCGCCGATCCCGTCCACGCGCCCGCTCGGATAGTCCCTCGAGGCCAGCCCCGCGTGCCCCATGTCAACGCGGCACGTGTCCGGCCCGGTGATCGTCGGGCGAATCTCCCCCGCCGCCGTCTGGACTGAGAAGACGTCCTCGCTTGTCCACCCCCGCCGCCTTAGATACAGAATCGCCTCACGCGCTCCATTGCCCGACAGCTCCGCCTCCGAGCCGTCCGGGTTGTAGATGCGCAAGCGCGCCACGAAGCGCGGGTCCTCCGCGCGCGAGAGCAGCAGCACCCCATCCGCGAACACGCCGAAGTGCCCGTCGCACAGGCGCCGCACGCGCGCGGGCGTCAGCTCGAACGTCAGCTCCTCCTGCTCGAGGATCAGGTAATCGTTGCCCAGCGCCTGCCACTTCTCAAATCTCATCGCGGCGCCAGTTTGACATGAAAGACGAGGGGCCCGGCTCGCCGGTCTGCCCCCGGCTGCGCCACCCTCTAGGCGCTACCCGCAATCTCTTCCGCGACATCCTCCGGCGAGCGCTCCGTTACGTCGATCAACTGCACTCCCGCGAGCTTGCGCATCCACGTCAGCTGCCGCCGCGCGTAGTTGCGCGTCCTGCGCTTCATTGCCTCGATATCACCCGAGAGCAGCTCCTCGAAGCCGAGCGCTTTGCGCGCCGTGCCGCTCGCGCCCGCGGCGTGTGCGTATTGCACCTCCTCGCGCACCCCCGCCGCCAGCATCGCATCCACGCGCGCGTCGATCCGCGCATACAACTGCTCGCGCTCCATCGTCAACCCCACCAGCAGCGTGGGGCGGCGCATGTCCGCGGTCCACAGCTGCGACGGGCCCTCCGGTGGCTCCAGCTCCCCCAGGTCCAGCAGCTCCAGCGCACGCACCACCCGCTGGCGGTCGTTCGGGTCGATCTCCTGTGCTGCCCAGGGGGCGCGCTGCGCCAGGCGCGCGTGCAGCGCCGGGGCACCCGAGCTCTCAAGCTCCGCGATCCAGCGCTCGCGCACACCCTCCGGCGGGGGCGGGCGTAGGTTGAGCTCGCTCAGCGCCGCGCGCAGATACAGCCCCGTGCCGCCCACCACGATCGGCCGCCGCCCCGCGACCAACAGACCATCGATCTCCGCGTGCGCCAGCTCCGCGTACTGCCCCGCGCTGAACGTCGCGTCCGGCGGCAGGAAGGAGACAAGCCGGTGCTCGAGCTGAAGACGCTGCGCCGGGGAGGCTACGCCTGTGAGCGTCTCCAGGCCTATATACACCTGCAGCGCGTCCGCCGACACGGCCACAGGGTCCTCCCCGCGCTTGCGGAGCTTTGCGGCAAGCGCCACCGCTACCGCTGTCTTGCCCACCCCGGTGGGACCGAATAGCGCCATCAGCCGCATTTCCATAGGCTTGCAGCAATGCGGATCTCGGGTGCCATGGTGCTGCTGACGGGCGCCAGTGGCGGCATCGGCCAGGCGATCGCGCGCGAGCTGCACGGGCGCGGCGCGCGGCTGATTCTTACCGGACGGCGCACGGAGGTGCTCGAGCCGCTCGCGGTCGAACTCGGCGCGCGCGCCCTGACCATCGATCTGGCGGTAGCCAGCGACGTTGACCGCCTGATCGAGCAGGCGGGCGAGGTGGACATCCTGATCGCCAACGCGGCCCTGCCGGCCTCCGGGCGCCTTGACACGTATACGCAGGAGCAGGTCGATCGCGCGCTCGACGTGAACCTGCGCGCCCCAATTGTGCTCGCGCACGCGCTGTCCCCGGGGATGGTGGAACGCGGACAGGGGCATCTGGTGTTCGTCTCCTCCCTATCGGGCAAGGCGGCGGCGCCTGAGAGCTCGCTGTACGGCGCTGCGAAGTTCGGGCTGCGCGGGTTTGCACTGTGCCTGCGCAATGATCTGCGCGCGAACGGCGTCGGCGTGTCCGTCGTGCTGCCCGGCTTCATCAGCGACACAGGGCTGCGCGGGATCTCGGAGGTGAAGCTCCCTCGTGGCGCGGGCATGCGCACCCCCGAGCAGGTTGCGCGCGGCGTGATGCGCGCGATCGAGCGCAACCGTGCCGAAATAGAGGTCGCACCGGCCGCTCTGCGCGCCGGCACCGCCTTCGCCTCGCTCGCGCCAGAGACGGCCGGACGTCTCGCGCGGCTGATGGGTTCGCAAGAGATCGCGCGTGAGGTCTCGGCGGCGCAGCGCGAGATGCGCTGACTCAGCCCCCAACCCGCGCAAGCAGGCTCTCCTCGCCTGACAGCGTCTGGCTGGAGGCCGACTCGATCTGCACCTGCGTGAGCTCGCCCGGCTGCGAAAGCCCCGTGAAGTTGACGGCCTTGTTGTGCCGGGTGCGCCCGCGCAGCTTGAGCGGGTCGGTGCGCGAAGGCCCCTCGACCAGGACCTCCATGGTGCGCCCCACGAAGCGCTGGGCGCGTAGACGCGCGTGGCGCTGCACCGCCTCCAGTAGTCGCTCCATGCGCTCCACCTTCACCGGGTGGGGAACGAGACCCTCGGTCAGCTCAGCAGCGGTGGTGCCACGGCGGGGCGAGAAGATAAAGGTGAAGGCGCCGTCGTAGCCGACCTCCTCGACCACTTCGAGGGTCTGCACGAAGTCCTCCTCGCTCTCGCCCGGGAAGCCGACGATGATGTCGGTAGTGAGCGCCACGTCGGGCACGTGCTCGCGGATCAGCGCGATACGGTCCAGGTAGCGCCGGCGGTCGTACGTGCGGCGCATCGCCTTGAGGATGCGACTCGATCCCGCCTGCAGCGGCAGGTGGATGTGCTCGCACAGGCTCGCAAGCTCCGCGTGCGCGCGGATCACGTCCTCACGCATGTCCTTCGGGTGGGGGCTCGTGTAGCGGACGCGCTCGATTCCCTCGATCGCATCGACGGCGCGCAGCAGTTCCGAGAAGCTCGCCGGGTGGCCGTCGCTGCGCAGGTCGCGCCCGTAGGAGTTGACGTTCTGCCCAAGCAGCGTCACCTCGCGCACGCCATCGGCCGCCATCGCCTCCACCTCCGCCACGAGCTCCGCGAGCGGCCGGCTGACCTCGCGCCCGCGCGTCGAGGGCACGATGCAGTACGAGCACGCGCAGTTGCAGCCCACACTGATCTGCAGCCAGCCCTGAAAGGGGCGTGTGCGGCGGGCCGGCACGGGAAGATGCCCCGTGAAGCCCTCGAACTCGAAATAGCCCTGCGCCGTCAGCGAGTCGCTCGTCAGGAACTCCGCGAGCTTGTGCACCTGGCCGGGACCGAAGGCCACATCCACGAACGGGAAGCGTGCGAAGACCTCCTCCTTGACCGACTGCGCCCAGCAGCCCCCCACGCCAACCACGCGCTCGGGCGCTTCGCGCTTCAGCCGCTTGGCCTCGCCGAGGTGCGCGATGAAGCGGCTGTCCGCCGACTCGCGGATCGAGCACGTGTTGAACAGGATCAGGTCGGCCTCGGAGCGCTCCTGTGCCTCGCTGTATCCGAGCGACTCCAGCATGCCCTTCATGCGCTCGGAGTCGTGCTCGTTCATCTGACACCCGAAGGTGGTGAGGTGGTAGCGCTTCACGCCACCATGTTAGGCGCCTGCGCCCCTCAGGCGGCCTGCTGCACCTTCGGCTCCTGCCGCACGTCCTCGACCGGCGCGATGACGGCCTTGCCGGAGAGCGGCGTGACCTTGTCCTCGCCGATGCCCAGCGCCTTGTAGATCTTCTCTTCGATCTGCTTGGCCACCGCCGGGTTCTCGTTGAGGTAGGTCTTCGCCGCTCCGCGTCCCTGGCCGAGGCGCTGCTCGCCGTAGGAGAAGAAGGAGCCCGACTTGGAGACGATGTTGTGCTCGAGGCCCAGGTCGACCAGGCAGCCGGCGGTGGAGATGCCCCGCCCGAACTCGATGTCGAATTCAGCCTGGCGGAAGGGCGCGGCGAGCTTGTTCTTGACGACCTTCACGCGCACGCGGTTGCCGACTGCCTCGGTGCCGTCCTTGAGCGTCTCGATGCGGCGGATGTCAAGGCGCTGGGAGGCGTAGAACTTCAGCGCGCGCCCGCCCGGCTGCGTCTCCGGCGAGCCGAACATCACGCCGACCTTTTCGCGGATCTGGTTCGTGAGGATGCACAGCGTGCTCGTGCGGTTCAGGTTGCCCGCCAGCTTGCGCATCGCCTGGGACATCATGCGCGCTTGCGCGCCCACCGTCTGGTCACCCATCTGACCCTCAAGCTCAACGCGCGGCGTCAGCGCAGCCACCGAGTCGATCGCCACCACATCCACGGCGCCTGAGCGCACCAACATGTCCGCGATCTCCAGCGCCTGCTCGCCGTAGTCGGGCTGGGAGACGAGCAGCTCGTCGATGTCCACCCCGATCTCCTTCGCGTACAGCGGGTCCATCGCGTGCTCCGCGTCGATGAACGCGCACACCCCGCCGAGCTTCTGCGCCTCGGCGATCACGTGGTAGATCAGCGTCGTCTTACCCGAGGACTCCGGGCCGAACACCTCCACGATCCGCCCCTTCGGCACCCCTCCGATCCCGAGCGCCAGGTCGAGCGACAGCGCGCCCGTCGGGATCGCGTCCGCGCGCACCTGCGCCCCCTCATCCCCCATGCGCATCACGCTGCCCTTGCCGAACTCGCGCTCGATCTGCGTCAGCGCACCCTGCAACGCCGCGTCGCGCGCCTTGGCGGCCTTCTCCTGCTCGGTCACGGGCATGTCATTCCTCCTCGAATCGATGGGCTCGTCAGCCTAAAGACACCTCCGGACGGAACAGATGTTCGTATCGGGCGAGTCGGCGAAACGCTCACACAGGCACAAGCGTCGCGTGCCCAAGCGCCTCGTACTCCGCCCCCTCGGGCGAGAGCCACGATCGGTACAAGATCAGCTGCTCGGGGGTGAACGCCAGTTGGGGCGTAGGCGGCAGCTCCCGCGCCCGCGGCGCCGCGCCCTCGCGCATACGGGCGAGGGTGATGTGGGGGCGAAAGCGCCGCCGCCGGGGCGGGTGGGCCTGGCTACCGGCCTCCTCGGGGTCCCAGCCCGTGGCAAGCGCGATCGCGTCGCGCACCTCCTCGTGTAGTCGCGCGAGCTCGCCCAGAGGATCGTGTAGCTCGACCGCGAGCGCGCGCGGACGGCGTGGGGGCAGCCACAGCGGGGCGCCGATCGACAGCTCGCCCACCGGCGTGGCGCCGTCCCTCAGCGCGCCGACAATCGCCTCGATCTCCTCCACGGGCCGCGATCCCAAGAAGCAGACGGTCAGATGCAGCAGCTCAGGCGCCAGCAGCCGCAACGGTCGCTGCGCACCGGCTCGCCGTCCCTGCCCGGCGCCGAGTGCGACACGTGCCCATGCACACAGCGCTTCGCGCAGCCGCGCAGGTGGGTCTATGGCGACGAACAGGCGGGCCGTGGCGCCCCGGGACATTCACGCGATGCTATCTCGCGCCCGTGCCGCTGATCTGTTCGCGCGGGCAATCAGCGAGCGTCGACGCCCAGCAGCGCCCGGCGGATCAAGTGCATGGCCACGGTCGTCGCTCGGTCGCGGATGTCGGCTCGGCCACCGGGGAGGGTGACCGAGCGGGTCAGGTGCTCCTCCTTGCCCGGACCGGCGACGCTGAAGCACACCAGCCCCACCGGCTTCTCCTCCGTGCCACCGCCGGGGCCGGCGATGCCGGTTATGCCCACGCCGATCTCCGCCCCCAGGCGCGTGCGCGCGCCGTCGGCCAGGGCCTCGGCTACCTCGGTCGAGACGGCGCCGTAGCGTTCGATCAGCGCCGGGTCGACGCCCGCCTGGGCGCTCTTGATCTCGTTGGCGTAGGCGATCACGCCGCCCAGCACGTAGTCGGAGGCTCCAGGCTGGTCGGTCAGGCGCGCCGCCAGCAGGCCGCCGGTGCACGACTCGGCGGTGGCGATCGTGTGCCCTTTGCGCAGGAGGGCCGCGACCTGCTCGTCAATGGTCGTCCCGTCGTCAGAGAAGAGGGTGTCCGCGTGGCGTTTGCGCACGACTGCCTCGAAGGCGTCGTATGTCTTCTCTACGCTCGGCTCGTACCGGGTCACGACCTCGATCTCACCGCGGCGCAGGCAGGTCGTGATCTCCATCCGGTCGATCGCGACGCCCTCGCGCTCGGCTATTCGCAGCGTCTCCACGATCTCCGACTCCGGGATGCCGAACATGCGCAGTACTCGCACGCGGTATTCGCCGGCTCCCGCCAGCACTTTGCGCAGCGCCTCGGTCTCGATGGCCGCCTGCCACATCGGCTGCAGCTCGCGCGGCGGGCCTGGAAGGACGACTACTGTCGGAGTCTCAGGCTTGTGTTCAGGGTGATCTCGATCTCTACCTGAAGGTGACACGACCAGGCCCGGCGCCGTTCCGACTGGATCGAGGATCGTGCTTCCTTCCGGGACGATCGCCTGCTTGCGGTTGCCCTGGCGGATCGCCTCCATGTCCAGGTGCGGGAAGCGTTTGGCCAGCGGCTTCAGGATCTCCGCGATCCGCTCCTCCAGCGGTTCATCCAGCACCATCGGTCGGCCCTGGAACTCGCCGACCACCTCGGCCGTCAGGTCGTCCGCCGTTGGGCCGAGGCCGCCGCTTGTGACGATGATGTTCATGGCCTCGTCGCGCATGAACTCAAGGGCTGCCGCCATGTCCTCCCGGCGGTCCCCCACGATCATGATGTGGGCCAGATCGACCCCCAGATCTCGTAGGCGGTCCGACAGCCACGGGCCGTTCCTGTCGCTGATCACGCCCGTTAGAACCTCGGTCCCGGTCACGATTATGCCCGCACGTACGGTCATTTCAGGCTTAACTCTGAAGTTTTTATTTTTTTAGAAAAAATAAACAAATCCCTTTTCTTGCGAGCCGCCGGGGGTGACGCATTATTTTTCACGTTTGTTGATGCGACGGGAGAATGTGGCGACTTGCCTCGGTCATGGTTTACGCGCACGAGACTGGTGACCGGCTTAAATCAACGGGTTACTTGCAGGTTGGCTGCTGCGCCGCGGGAAGCGTGTGGCGGCCGGCCTTGGTTACCGAGTAGCCGATTGCCTGGCTGGAGGGTGGGACTACTCGCTGGGAGCCGTCGATGAAGAGCTTGACGGAGCTGTTGCCGAGGGTGATGGTGAAGCTGTGGGAGTGGTAGGTGGGCTGGGTGGAGCCGGGCTGGAGGATGAGGCCGGGGATCAGCTTGGTGCCGGCGGCGCTGATCAGGCAGACGTAGACCGGCGCGGTGGGCTGCACCGAGAGCGAGAGGATGCCGGACCGGGTGGAAGCTGTGCCCGTCGAGCTGTGGGTGCCAGTCGCGCCGCCGGTGCTTGTGTGGTGGCGCGGCGTGGTGGTGCTGCGGGCGGCTGTTGTGGGGGTCTTGTTGCCCGAGGAGCCCCCGCCGCCGCTGGTTAGCAGTCCGATGACGAGTAGGACGATCACGAGGCTTACCCCCGCGATCGCGATGGTGTAGCCGCGGGCGGGCGGTGAGACTCCGCGCCGCTGGCCACTGCGTCCAGCTCCGCGGCCCGATTGGTTCTGGCGGGAGGTGGGGACGATTGGCTGGAGGTCGGCCTCGTTGGGGCGCTCGTAGTACTGGCGGTACTCTTCGATTAGCGCCTTGTCGTCGAGGTCGAGTGCCTGGGCGTAGGTGCGCAGGAAGCTCTTGACGAAGGTCGGGCCGGGCAGGAGGTCCCACTCTTCGTTCTCCAGGGCGCGCAGGTACTTAGCCCGGATCTTCGTCTGGGCCTCGATCTCTGAGATGTCTATGCGGGCGCGCATGCGCGCCTCGCGCAGCGTGGCTCCGATCTCGGCTGGCATCGCTTGGGGAAGGCTACCGGGCTATGCCGGGCTGTCGGGGGCGTGCAACGGCGGCTGCTCGATCGGCGGCTCGCCGTCGGCCTCGCTACCAAGCTGCGCGGCTGCGCCTACACCTACGGGGCTTGTGCCGCCGCGCTCGGCCAGGGCCGCCAGCACGCGCGGCAGGTCGGCCTCGGTTACGAGCACCTGACGGGGTTTTGATCCCTCGTAGCCACTGATCACGCCGCGGCGCTCAAGCATGTCGATCAGGCGGCCAGCGCGTGTGTAGCCGAGGCGCAGGCGGCGCTGGAGCATCGAGGTCGAGGCGGTCTGCATTTCGGCGACAAGGCGGATGGCATCGCTCAGCAGCGGGTCCTCGTCGGGGTCGAAGTCATCAGGGCCCGACTCCTCGCTCTC
>DATBPO010000077.1:0-5718 GCA_036561265.1 Solirubrobacteraceae bacterium
TCGGCTGGGGCGAGCAGCTGGCGGACTTCCTGGAAGCGGAGCAGCTGAAGCACGACCACCCCATCCCCCTGGTGGCCCTGACCAACCACACCCACCCACCAACGGAGCTGCGCATCGAGGCGCTGCGGGTATTGGCGAAGAGGCAGCCTCACGCGCGAGGGCAGGCCCAGCCACAACTGCTTGGTGCTGAGAATGGCCACGGCTGAGAGCCCGCTATGCCTCGCCTCGCAACGTTCTACGGGATCGTCATCTGGATGTATCGTCCCGATCACCCACCGCCGCACTTCCACGCCCAGTACGGCGATGAAGTCACCCAGATCGAGCTCGCCAGGCTGCGGATTCTCAATGGGTCGCTTTCACCGCGTGCGCTGCGGCTCGTCCGAGCGTGGGCGCGCCTGCATACCGAGGAGCTGGCGGATAACTGGGTGCGTGCCCAGGCATTGGAAACCCTGGCGCCAATCGAGCCTCTGCCCTAGCATGGAGCAAGTAATGCTTCGAGTGATCAGCGTCCAGCCCTTAGAGGGCTATCGCCTGCGGGTTGCGTTCAATGACGGCGTGGAACGCGATGTCGACTGTGCATTCTTGCTGCATGGGTCGCTTGGGGAGCCTCTGCGTGATCCCGAGTACTTCCGGCAAGTCCGGGTCGACGACGAGGCACGCACAGTGATGTGGCCCAACGGCCTTGATCCCGCGCCGGAGCTTCTGCACGGCGACTGCAAGCCGGCAGCCAGTGAGGGGACGCACTCCATGACGCCGGCAATCAGCCGAGTCGCCTAACGACACCAAGAAGGGACCGGCATGCGAACCCACCGACAACGCATGCGCCAGTACGAACTGGAATCGGCGTGCGCCACCCAGCACGCGGCCGACGACGCGGAGATCCTCTCAGCGGAAGCGGAGGGCGAGACGGGGGTGGTGCTGGCGCGGCGGGTGAGCGGGGAGCGGGCGCTGCCGGTGAGCGGGCGGCTGGCGGTGCTGTCGCTGGAGCGGATGCGCAGGCACGTGCTGGTGTGCGGGGCGACGGGGAGCGGTAAGACGGAGACGTTGCTGCGCTTGGCGTGGACGGTGGCGAAGCGCAGCGACGTTCCTGTCTTCTACCTGGATGGCAAGGGCGACCGCGAGAACGCGGAGCGCTTTGTGGGCCTGATGGCGCAGGCGGGCCGCACCACGCGGGTGTTTCCAAACGAGCCGTTCGATGGGTGGCGCGGGGAGCCACACGAGATCCGCAGCCGACTGATGGCGATGGTGGATTACGCGCGGCAGGGGCCAGCGGCGTGGTATCGAGATGTGGCGAAGGCGGTGGTGAGCCTGGCGTGCGAGCACCCGCAGGGACCGCCGCGCAGTTCGGGGGAACTGCTGGAGCGCTTGGATCTGGAAGCGTTGGGGCGGGCGCATGGCGAACAGCGCGCGCTGGCGGGCCTGAGGAGCGGTCAGGTCGATCAGGTGCGGTTGCGCTATGAAGCGGTGTTTGGGGAGACGCGGGGCGCGCTCGATGGGGCGTGGGCGTGGGAGGACGCGCCCGCGGCGTATGTGCTGCTGGAGAGCTTGAGGCTGAATGAAGAGACGGCGAGTGTGGCGCGCTTTCTGTTCGAGGACTTCGCCCAGTACTTCGCGGGGCGCAAGCCCAAGGGCGAGCACTGCGTGATGATCGTGGATGAGTTCTCGGCGCTGGCGAGCGCACGGGGCATGGCGGCGCGCATCGAGCAGGCGCGCAACTTCAACACGGCGCTGATCCTGGCGCCGCAGACGGTGGCAGGAATGGGCGGCGAGGAGGAGGCGGCGCGCATCTTGGGCAGCGCGGAGACGGTCGTGTGCCACGCGCTGAATCGCCCGGATGAGATCGTGGCGCTGGCGGGGACGCGGCAGATGACGGAGTACAGCACGCGCTTTTCGCGCGAAGGCTCGACGGGCGAGGGCACGGCGATGCGCAGAGAGCAGCAGAAGATCGACCCCAACAGGGTCCTAGGCCTGGCGCCGGGCGAGGCGTTCGTGATCAGCCGGGGCAAGGCGATGCAGGCGCAGATCCTGAGGGCGCCGCAGGCAAGCGCACCGCTTCCACAGCGACAGAGCGTTCCCCCGCCTGGAGAGGACCTTCAGCCAGGTGGCACTGAGAAAGAGAGATACCACTCCGAGGGCCCCCCGCCCGCGGCGAGCGAGGAGGACGTGCCGATGGACAAGCCTACGGAGACCAGCGCCTTGGACCTGTCGTCAATCTCCTGACACCGCGCATGGCGATTGAGATCGGCGAGCGGGGGCAGTGTTGAGCTTGAAGTCGGTCACGCCGAAGGAGAGCGCCGCGTCTCGGGATAGTACTGGCGGTCCTGTACGACTCGGCCTCCATGCGCCTCGACCGCACGGCGAACATCGGCTGGTAGCTCACCCGTCGAGAATAGGCGCCGGCGTGGCGAGCAGGTAAAGACCTTGACGTTCCCGAGCACAGACTGCAGTTCGCGGTAAGCCTCCGGAGTGGCTGCCTTGACCTTGTAGCGCTTCATGGTTGTCTTCATGGTAGTGCGCTAAGCGCGTGTAGGGCGCCGGCGCAGTCGATCCGCCCGGCGCCTTCGCAGTTCTGGCCGTGTCCGCTGGCCAGGCACGTATCGCGAATCGCGTCGAATATGGAACTTGAATCGAGCAATCTTGTGCTCAGCATGAGCGCTGCAAGACCGGCTGCCTGGGGCGCTGCGCCGCTGGTTGCCCAGTGAGCGATCCGCTTTGCGGAGTCGCCGTAGAGGACCTCGCCGTCTGCCGGCACGACCCCGCAGACGTCCGGCTTTGCATTGGTGCCCGGTTCGCCAAAGTGCTGGCCTGGTCCGCGCGAGGAGTACCACCACGGACTGCCGTCCAGGTCGACAGCGCCGACGGTCAAAACGGAGTCCCGGCACTTGTAGCTCCAGATGGAGGTGGGCTCGCACTCATCGGGATCGCCGCCGGCGAGACGATGGTAATTGCCGGCGGAGAAAACGATGCACAGGCCGGCGTCCACAGCGTCGCTCAGTGCGTCGGGGAATTCATCATCGGTCGAGAGCGTGGGCGGATCGCCTTGTGGCAAGCCCCAGCTGTTGCAGACGACGATCGGCCTCTGCTCGTCACGGGCGACGTCGCACAGATGGTCGTATATCGTCGTGAGCTCCGTGTCGACGAGCGTGGTGCGGCACGGGTAGAGGCAGCTTTCGGGCGCCACCCCGTTGAAGCGGCCGCCGGCCGCGCGGCTTGCACCTGCGATGCATGCCACCATCGTGCCGTGCCCGTGTGGGTCCTCCCAGGGATCCTCACCCACTGGCGCCCATCCTGGCCCGCGGTTGCTGAACTCCGCATGCGCCCCGTTGATCCCCGTGTCAACGACAGCGATGATGACTCCCGCTCCGCGGTTGGTCGCATGGGCCGCAGTTGCGCCTATGGTGTCGAGCACATCGTCGAGACTGGGACCATCGAGCTCGGTGGCACTTGGCGCTCCCAGCTCGGGGGTGAGATCTTGCTCCAGCGCATATTGGCGATCGACGCTTACACTGCCGTCGAAGTTCTCCTCTAGAGACCGCAGGGCCATCTCGACGGAGAGGTCCAGATGGTGCTCGTGCGATTCGCCGAAGCCCAGGAAGAGCCTGCGCCGATTGACGACTCGCACGAGCGGCCAGACCTCGTCGTTGAGCGCTGCGTCGAGCGCCTCCGCTGAATCGAACTGTATCTTGAAGCGCTCGCCAGGCTCGGTCGGCCCACGCCCGCCGAGCACCGCCCGTCTGTTCTCGTCCATCTGTGGAAATCCGACGCCCATGTGTCACTCCCTATGGTAGTCGCCATGTGATCGGCTGTGCGGACACTGTGGGTGGGATGAATACTGCTGGCGCTGCTGCTACGCCGCCGGCGAGCGCCTCCACTGCGAGCGCGCTGACCTGCACCGGCCTGATGCGCTCGGCATCTACTCTCGTGGCGAGAGCCCCCCAATCCGTGATGACGTTGGCGTAGGCGACGACAGCGACGTAGTAGATCGCCAGGATCATGACCACGATCACGGCCAGTACGAGGACCGTGCCGCCGGTGCCTCCCCCGATAATTTCCCATCCGGCAAGGGCGAGGGCCGCGAGCTCACCGAGTACGGCGACGAGGGTGAGCCCGCACGTGATGAGAACGGTCACGCTGCATCCCTTTACGTCAGATGCTGGCCCCGCGTCAGGCGCGCTTGGGCTACGGATGGCCTGAAAGATGAAAGGCGCGATTACGACAAGTGCACCGAAGAGGAGACTGAGGCCGATCAGAGACTGCTGGCTAATCTGGCGTGGAAGCACTGGGAAGAGCCAGGCTTAAGCATGTGAGCGCGAGTTGAAGCGATCTACCCACGGCGTCCTCCTGCTTTGAGTTGCGAACTCTGGCAGAGTTTTGCTGGTTCGGCGGCGGAAAGAAAAGACCCTCAGCCGCAGGCCAGCGCCTGGGACCCGTAGTCAGTCCCCTGCTGAGATCCCCTACATCCCCTGAACATAGGCCCCCTGCACCTCAAAGGGAGTGCGCAGTAACTCAGCCCACCCCTCGATCTCACTCTGGAGCGCGTGGGCGACGGCGCCGGTGTGCTCGTAGAAGCACCAGAAGAGGACGGTGGGGCCGGCGCCGGAGATGGTGGCACCGAGGGCGCCTAAGTCCCGGGCCCGTTCGGCCAACTCCAAGGACCGCGGAAAGAGTGGCCCGCGCTGGCGCTGGTGTAAGCGGTCGTGGAGACCGCGGGCCACGAGATCCCAATCTCCGCGGGCGAGCCCGAGCATCAAGAGCGCGGTGTGGGCGACGTTGAAGACGGCGTCCCCCAAAGGCACCTGCTCAGGCAGAGCGGCGCGGGCGCGGCGCGTGTTGACGGCCTCGTGGGGCACGACGGCGAGGGCCTCCAAGCCGGTGGGGGGATCGAAGCGGTCGGCGCGGCCGTCGGCACAGACGACGAACCCCCCGCGCAGGGCGGCGGCGGCGTTGTCGGGGTGCCCCTCGATGTCGGTGGCGAGCTCAAAGAGGGGCGCGTCGAGCTCGAAGAGGTGATCGGCGGCCATGAGCCCGGCGAGGGTGGCGGCGGCACTGGAACCGAGGCCGCCGGAGAGGGGGATCTCAGAGCGGATGCGAAAGGTGAAGCCTTCCGCGGGGTGCAGGCGCTCGAAGGCGCGCACGCAGAGGTTCTCGCGGCCGCGGGCGACAGATAGGTCGGTCTCGACGGCGAAGGTGCCGGTCTCCTCGACTTCGAGCTCGAGGTGCAGGGCGAGGGCGGCGGCGAGACAGTCAAAGCCGGGGCCGAGGTTGGCGGAGGAGGCGGGGACGCGCACGAGGCGACGGCGTATCACGGGGCGGGCCTCACGGACTGGGCATCCGCGGGGCAGCCACTCACGGTCCCCCCGGCGAGGTGCCTAGACGGGATCACCGAGCACTGCCTCCTCGAGCGCCCCCATGTCGGCCTGGCACTGGATGGTGACGCCGTCGTTGTTGGCGAGCGCGGTCTCGGGGTCCTTGAGGCCGCGCCCGGTGAGCACACAGACGACGCGCTCGGCGCCATCGGTGCCGTACTTGAGCAGGCCCGCGACGGAGGCGGCCGAGGCGGGCTCGCAGAAGACGCCTTCGCGCGAGGCGATGAGGCGGTAGGCGGCGAGGATCTCGGCATCAGTGAGCGCGCGGATGGAGCCGCGGGACTGGGTCATGGCGGTCATGGCGTCCTCCCAGCGGGCGGGGTTGCCGATGCGGATGGCGGAGGCGACGGTC
>DATBPO010000078.1:0-4296 GCA_036561265.1 Solirubrobacteraceae bacterium
GATCTGGAAATCTCGATGCTGCTGGCCAAGGCCTACCAGCTGGCTGGCCAGGTCGGCAAGATGCAGTCCACCCTGCAGGCCGTCAAGGGCCAGCGCCCCTATAACGATGAGGTGTACGGCGCGTTGGCGCGTATCGCCGCCGAAGAGGGCGACACCCAGGCGCAATTGCGTGAATATGCCCAGCTGGTACGCCACTATCGCACCAATCGTATGGTGGAGAATGCCATCACCGTGCTGCGCGAGATGGCGCGTCTGGCGCCCGACGATCCCACCGTGCGCAAGGAGCTGGCGGATATCCATATCAGTCGCGGCCTGCTCGACGAGGGAGTGGCCGAGTTGCGCCAGCTCGCCGATCTCTACGTCCGCCACGGGCAGTTGCAGGAGGCCGCCGGCATCTTCCAGCAGATGGCGAATATCGGCTGGGATATCGGCAACCGCGACGACGCCATCAAACTGCTCTACCAGGCCATCGGCTATGCACCGGAGGACATGCTGCTGCGCCGCGATGTGGTGCAGTACTGCCTGCAGATTCCGCGGGTGCCCGAGGCGGCTCAGCAGCAGGCGCAGATCGCCGAATACTACTACAAGCGCGGCCAGACCAAGGATGCCGTCGAGGCGTTGCAGCAGCTGATCGCGCTGGACAAGGCGAACGCCAACGCCTATGAGATGCTGGGGCAGACCTACGCCGCCGTCGGCGAGTATCCGCAGGCCGAGCGCGTCTACCGCAATCTGCAGCGCATGGATCCCAATAACGAACTGGCCAGGTCACGGTTGCAGGAACTGCAGAGCATGCGCGCGCGCATGGGGTGAGTTTCGTCGCTACGCCGGTGCCGCGTCGAGGCTCCTGGCGAGGTCGAGTGCCTGCTTGATCGTGAGCTGGCGGCCAATCTCCGTGGCGCGGGCGACGTCTTCGTCCGACAGCGCCGCTCGTGCGCGCTCGACGAACTCGCGACCGGGTGTCTCCTCGGAGTAGACGTTGACGATGCCCTCTTGATGGGCGTAGACCTCCGCCGCGGCGGCAATCCGCACGGCCCGTTCGGGCTGGTTCTCGACGGATTCGGTGGCGGCGAGCCCGATCAGTGAGAGCCCGACCCCACGCACGCTCGCCACGTCGGTGTAGGCCCGCACGGAGTCGAGGAAGTATTGGCGCGCGGGTGCGGCGTCTGCGTGCCGCAGGTGTGTCCAAGCCATCTCGGCGAGGATGCGGGCTTCCTCTGCGCGGTCGCCGATGGTTTCGAACGCGGCGAGCGACTGCCCATAGAGGTCCAGGGCATCCGCGAGGTCGCCGCGCCCAGCTGCCATTCCGGCCAGGCCGCCAAGAGACAGGCCGGTGCCCTCCCAGTCGCCGAGCTTGCGCTGGATCGCGAGCGCCTGCGCGTAGTGCGCGCGCGCGGTTTCCAGGTCGCCCGCGACCGTGCGCAGGATGCCATCAACCGCCAGGGCGAATCCCTCGCTCCAAGCGAACCCGATCGCCCGGCTCCGCTCGATGCCCTCCGCCGTCCAAGTGAGCCCCGCGGCAAGATCGAATCCGAGCAGCCCGATGCCGATGTAAAACGCACCCACGCAGAGTTCGCGCTCAGCATGGAGCTCCTTGGCGATGCGGTACGACTCAGCAAACGCGTCGTTCGCGCGCTCAAACTCACCCAGCACCCACCAGGCCAGACCCGCCGTCCTCAGCGCGCCCGAGCGCCCGATGGTGTCTGGCCCTCCGGTGTCAGCGGCGAGGAAGGCCGTGGCGTAATCGCGGGCGGTGAGGTTCTTGCCGCGGATGTGCCAGTAGAGGTGCAGGTCGCCGCACATCCGCATCCCCACTTCGGTGGCATCCCTATCACCGTCCCGCGCCAGCGCCAGCAGGGTGTCGAGGGCGGCCTGGAGGTTTCCCTCCTCGGCGATGCCACGTGCGAGAGCGCCGACCTGATCGCTCCCCTCGAGGCCGTCGCGAATGTCGTGGGTGAGCGCCGCGTACCGCTGGGCGTGTCGCAGCGCGATCGCGGCGGTCTCTCCGGCGTCCTCGAGGCGCTCGCGGGCATACTCGTTGATCGTCCGCAGCATTCTCAGCCGGTCGCTCTGGCCATCCATCTGCACGAGCGCCTTGTCAACGAGCGACTCCAACGCATCGAGGCATGACTCACCGGTGTTGGCACAGACGGCCTCGACATCGGTGAAGGTACACCCTCCGGCAAACACCGCCATGCGCCGGAACAGACGCTGCTCCGTATCCGACAGCAGCGAATGGCTCCAGTCAATCGCGGCGCGCAGCGTCTGGTGCCGCGCGGGCATGTCACGTGGTCCGGTGGTGAGCACGTTCAGGGCGTGATCGAGCCGTTCGAGCAAGCCGGCGGGGGAAAGGAGCCGCAGCCGTGCGGCGGCAAGCTCGAGCGCCAGGGGCAGGCCGTCCAGGCGACGACACACGGCCACGACGGCGCCAGCGTTCTCAGGCGTCAGTGCGAACGACCCTTTCGACATGCGGGCGCGCTCGACGAACAAGGCGATGGCCGAGTAGTCCATGAGCGACTCGGCGGCGTCCGCATCCGCATCCGCGGTAGGCAGGGCGAGCGGAGCCAGGGGATACTCTCGTTCCGCGGCGATGCGCAATGGCGTTCTGCTGCTGGTCACGATGCGCAGACTGGGGCAGCGCTCCACCAGCCGAGCCACCTCGGGGGCGGCCAGCACGACCTGTTCGAGGTTGTCCAGCAGCAGGAGCGCTCGCTTGTCGCCGATCAGGGCGATGATACCCTGGCCGAGCGTGCGGCCCTCCGCCTCCTTCACGTCCAACGCATCCGCGAGCGCGGGCAGGAAGTCCATAGGTCTGGTGATATCAGCCAGCGGAATGAACGCGACGCCGTCCAGGAAATCGGGCGCAAGCAGGCGGCCAAGTTCAACGGTGACGCGGGTCTTCCCGACCCCGCCCGGACCTGTGACCGTGACGACCCGGGTGCCCTGGACTAGTTCGACGAGCGACGCCAGGTCAGCGGATCGGCCCAGCAGTGGCCCAACCGGATCGGGCAGGTTGCTCGGCAGGCTCGCGAACCGCTCGCCCTTGCCCTCCAGTGCCCGCGGGTCCGGCACGACGAGGCCGTCGGCCGCTACCGCGTAGAGCTCCATTGGACGCCCGACGTTCTTGAGTCTGAACCGCCCCAGGCTGACGACGCCTACATCTCCCCGGTTCTTGAGCTGGTCGCGGGCGGAATCGGACAGCATCACCCCGCCGGGTACCGCGAAGGACTCGATCCGAGAGGCGATATTCACCGCGTCGCCGGTTAGCCGCTCTGGCTCGACGATCACCTCGCCCACGTGGACGCCGATGCGCACGGGGACGTCCTGCGAGGCGAGCTCGCGCTGAATGGCGACTGCGGCGCGCACGGCCGCGAGCGAGCTGGGAAACATGCTCATGCTGCCGTCACCCAGCCGCTGAACGATGGTCCCGCCGCAGGCGGTGTGGTGGCGCTCGACCGCGCTCATGTAGCGGTCGCGCTTGGCGACGGCTGCGAGCTCGTCAGTCTGGATCAGCGCCGTGTAGCCGAGCATGTCGGTGAACATCACCGCGACGAGCTGGCGATCGAGATCGTGCCGCACAGAAGCCTCCTCTCCCACAACTGATTTGACGCTCGCCGCCGGCCCGACCTATACTCCCCCTCGGCGGGAGATGCTTGCCATACGTCGCGGACGATCCGAGCCTGTATAGTGAACAACATTATCACAGGGGAGCGCCCGACGCACCCGACGCCTTCGCCCTGATCGCTGGACTTGAAGCGACCCTACAGCAGACCCGCAAAGTGGGTTCTACGAGAAGTCGCTCACGCAACGCTGACAGCACCCTGACAAGACGTTGTCATCTCTCGCTCGATACGTGAAGGATCGAGACGCTACCATGAGCTGCATCGGCACGGCGGGTCACGTGGATCACGGCAAATCCACGCTCGTGACCGCGCTCACCGGCATTGACCCCGACCGGCTGGCCGAGGAGAAGACCCGCGGCATGACCATTGACCTCGGCTTCGCCTGGTTGACACTGCCTAGCGGACGCGAGGCCAGCGTGGTGGATGTGCCGGGCCACGAGAGCTTCATCAAGAACATGCTGGCCGGCGTCGGCGGAATAGATGTCGCACTGCTAGTGGTTGCCGCCGATGAAGGCGTGATGCCGCAGACGGAAGAGCACCTGGCGATCCTCGATCTGTTGCGCGTGCGCGCGGGCGTAGTGGCGCTGACCAAGTGCGATCTGGTCGACGACGAGTGGCTGGAGCTGGTGCGCGAGGAGATCGCCGAGCGCTTGCGTCCCACCACGCTGGCTGGCGC
>DATBPO010000079.1:0-4593 GCA_036561265.1 Solirubrobacteraceae bacterium
GTTGACGATTGGCGGATACAGGCTCACCGGCGGCTCGGCGCGCGCCGCGAACATGCGCTCGCGCCACGCGCGCGACTCGAGGATCAAATCGCCGCTTGAGTTCAGCGCGCCCTGCGGGCCGTAGAAGGCGAGGTCGTGGAAGGACTCGATGCCTTCGTGCAGCGGCATCGGCGCCGTGCCCAGCCCCATCGCTCCGCCCCGTCCCATCGCCGTGCCCTGCCCCAGCGCCTGGCGGCGCAACCCCACCGCGTCGATCTCATCGATGAAAATGATGCACTGACCGCCCCACTTGCGCGCCAGCTTGCGGGCGCGGGCAATCATCAGGGAGACCACGATTACGTCCATGCCGATGAACATCTGCGCAAAACCGCTGCCCGGCATTGTCACGATCGGCGAGTTGAAGCTCGTGGCAATTCCCTTGGAGAGCATCGTCTTGCCCGTGCCCGGCGCGCCGATGAAAAGCAGCCCCCGCTCGGGCTTGCCGCCCGCCTTGCGAAACGCCTCACCCGACTGCCACAGCGTGATCACGCGCGTGACCTCCTCCTTCTGCTCGCTCTGCCCGCGCACGTCATCCAGATGCACCCCCCAATCCGCATCCCCGGGCTCATAGCCCTTCAGCTGGCGCACCGCCATCAGCATCATCGGCCCGAACAGAATCCCGAAGTTGATCAGGAACAGCAGCGGCAGCTGCAGCAGCAGGATCAACAGCGCCGAGCTGTTCTGCCCGCCAAATATGCCGCCGATGCTGTCCAGCGTCCCCTTCAGATCATGCGGGTGGCCTGTCAGGTTCTGCAGGATGTTGATGATCAAAAGCAGCGTGAACAGCACGCCCACGATCCACAGCGTGTGGCGGTACTTCTTGCGCCAGTACCACACCCGCCGCCGTGCCCGCGCATCCTCCGCCAGGTCCGCCTTATCCGCGCCATACAGGCTCGGACGTGGGATCAAACGGTGGGCCATGATGTCGATCAGCCCGCGGAACGCGATCACGCCGAGGAACGTCACCAGTAGCGCTCCCAGCACGCTCCAGCCATCCACGCTGTACAGCAGCGTGAACAGCACCGGGCTCGTCAGCAGGGCAACAAATGTGGCCGCGCGCGACAGCCGGCGCCACTCCCGCGCCAACGCCGCCCGCTCGGGTTGCTCCGACGGCGCTTTGCTCTCCCCGCTCGGCATGGGGCAGAGGGTACTACGGGGGCGGGTTTGAACTGCCGGTAGCGCCCTGGCGCGGCGCAGTCGATTCAGGCGTGCGCCGGTACGTCCAGCTCGCGCAGCAGACGACGCACGCGACGACGCGTCTGCGTCAGCTCCTCCTGCAGCTTTGCCAGCTCCGTCGCGCGGTGCTCCACCAGCTCCAGCTGGCGGTCGATGTGGCCCAAGGACTCGTTCAGCAGCTCGCGGCGCCGGGTGGAATCGACATCCTCCTCACGTAGGCGGGCGCGTACGGTGGCGCGTGCCTCCTCCGCGCTCAGCAGCGTCTTCAGCTCCTCAAGCGACACACCCAGCAGATTCTTCAAGCGCATCACCTCGCGCAGGCGCTCCACCTCCGCCGCCGTATATAGACGGTGCTGTCCAGACGGTCGTGCCGGGGTCTCGGGCAGCAGCCCGATCTCCTCGTAGTAGCGGATCGTGCGCGGCGTGGTGCCTGCCAGCCGCGCGACATCGCCGATCCGCAGCGGGGCATCGCTCATGCCCGGGCTCCCACCGTCACCGGCGCCGGTGCCTCTGCATGGCGCGGGCGCATCAAACACACCAACGCGCCCACGAACGAGGTGGCAGCGAGCACCCACAGGGCGAGGTGCATATTGGCGATGAAGGGGGACAGGCGCTGTTCGGAGAGGCCCTTCGCAAGCCCTGAGAAGACCGCGAAAAGCGTTGCCTTCGGCACCGCCGAGGTGACGATCGCCAGCACAAACGCGATCGACAGCACCGCGCCCGTGTTCTGCAGCAACGTGCGCGCACCCGCGGCGATGCCGCGGCGGTTGGGGGGGACGGTTCCCATCATCGCCGACGTATTAGGGCTATTGAACATACCCGAGCCGACGCCCACCATGAACAGCCATAAAGTGCTCTGCCAGTAGGGGCTGTGTACCTGCAGTGTGCCCATCAACGCCAACCCCACGCCCGTCACGACCATCCCCAGCGACGCCAGCATGCGCGAGCCGTGGCGATCGGCGTAGATGCCCGCCAGCGGCGAGGCGATCAGCATCCCCAGCGCCAGTGGGATCAGCTTGATACCCGCCGTAATCGGATCGTCGCCCTGCGCGCCCTGGAAGTAGAACACGAACAAAAACATCAGCGCAAAACGCGCCAGGCCATTGATGAACGCCGCTGCGCTCGCCGCCGCGAACAGGCGGTTTCCGAACAGGCTCAAATCGAGCATCGGCGCGCGTGAGCGACTCTCGATCAACACCCACAGCGGCAGCAGCACTGCGGCGGTCGCCAGGCTCGCGATCGTCACCGTGTCATTCCAGCCCGAGATGCCCCCGCGCGAGACCCCCAGCACGAGGCCCGTCAGGCCGATCACGAACGTCACAGTGCCCAGCGCGTCGTAGCCGCGCACGCTGTCGGGCTTGGCCAGCTCGCGCAGCACCAGCGCCCCCCACAGCGCCCCCCCCAGCGCCAGCGGCACATTGAACCAAAACACCCAATGCCATGAGATCGCCACCAGCGCACCGCCCAGCACCGGCCCCAGCACCAAGCCGATGGCAGCAACCATCGTGTTCGCGCCCATCGCCAGACCCAACTGCTCCGCCGGGAACGCGTCGGTCACCAGCGCCGCCGCGTTGGCGAACAGGAACGCCGAGCCGATGCCCTGCAGCACCCGCCACACGATCAGCACCGTCGCATCCGGCGCGAATCCCGCCCCCAGCGACGCCAGCGCGAACGCCACGAAACCCGCTATGTACGCGCGCTTGCGCCCGAATAGATCCGACAGGCGGCCGGCCGTCAGCACCAGCACCGTCGCCGCGATCAGATACGCCAAGATCACCCACACCAGCGCCAAAAGGCTCGTGTGCAGCGAGCGCTCCAAATCCGGCAGCGCGATGATCAACGTCCCCGAGTTCGTCGCCGCCAACAGCATCCCCAGGCTCGTGCACGACAGCGCCCACCACTTGTAGTTGGCGTGGCCCGCCGCGACCCCAAACCTATGTGAACTTGACGTGAACGTAAAGATAAGGATAGCATGTGGGCCGCGTCCTGTCGAGCTGGCGCGGGCGATGCGCGGCCAGCGCGCGGCTCTGGGGCTGACGCGGGGGGCCGCGGGTGCTAGAACATGGGCCATGGCAGAGCCTGAGGTCGTCAAGTCTGAGGAGCAGTGGCGCGCGGAGCTCACGCCCGAGCAGTACGACGTGCTGCGCAAGGCCGGCACCGAGCCGCCATTCACCGGCGACTACGTCTACAACAAGGACACCGGCAGCTACCGCTGCGCCGGCTGCGGCGCCGAGCTCTTTGACTCCAACACCAAGTTCGAGTCCGGCACCGGCTGGCCCAGCTTCACCGAGCCCATGCTCGCCCAAGCCGTCGAGCTGCGGCCCGACAACAGCCTCTTCATGCGCCGCACCGAGGTCATCTGCCGCCGCTGCGGCGGGCACCTCGGGCACGTCTTCGACGACGGCCCCGGTCCCGATGGGCAGCGCTACTGCATCAACTCCGCCGCCCTGAAGTTCGCGCCCCAGGCCGCCGCGGGGTCCGAGTCGGGTTCTGAGCCCGCCACCGACGCGTAAACTGGAGCGCGCCATGATCATGATGGACCAGTCCGAACGGCTCGCCCAGCCGCTGCGCTGGGGTCGGCGCGAGAAGACCGCCGTTGCCGCAGTGCTCGCCTGCTTGGTGCTTGCTCTGCTCGCGCTCGGCGTATATGGCCTTACTAGCGGCGCACCCGCGCGCGCTGACTGCGTCGACGTCACCTTCGCCAGCACCCTCGGTGGCGCCAAGCTCCACGGCTGCGGCGCGCGCGCCAAGACGATCTGCGCCTCCGGTGGGTTCAAGGGCATCGAAAATGAATTGCGCAGCGCCTGTCAGCGCGCAGGGTTCGCCTACGCCAGCGCGCGCGCACGCTCCGGCTAGCGCCCCCTGATACGGCGCGCGCCTCGACTAGACAGATGTCGAAAGGGACCGGCCAAGTGTTGGCCACCGTGGCCCTAGTCCCTCCTCCACATGCCCGGTTTCATATCCGCACGTAACTGGCACACCCGGTTCGCACGCTGGGCAGGGTGCCGCCACATCTCATAAACGGAGGAAATGGAGGCATATGACCCCAACGTGGCTTGCATACCCACATTGGCTAAACCCAGGCGACAACGCCTGGCAGATGACCGCAGCCACTTTCGTCGGGCTGATGAGCTTGCCGGGACTGGCCGTCCTGTATGGCGGCGTCATGCAGAAGCGCTGGTCCGTGAACAGCATGATGCTCACGTTCGTCGCCTTCTCGCTCGTTCTAGTGGCCTGGTGCCTGTGGGCGTTCAAGATGGGCTTCGGCAACCCGATCGCCCACTCCGGCGGGGGTCTGTTTGGGACAAAAGGGTTCCTCGGAACCGCATGGGGTGAGCCAGGAAGCGTGCTGGGACACGCAGCGGAGGAGGGCCAGGC
>DATBPO010000080.1:0-6337 GCA_036561265.1 Solirubrobacteraceae bacterium
CGTGCTGAGGAAGGGCGGGATCCTGGACCTCGCCGCCGAGACGGGTGCGGTAGCCGTCCATGGGCATGTGCTGGACCTGGCGAATGGCGACGCGCCCGCTGCTGACGCCGTCCCAGAAGTCGGCGAGGGAGTTGCCCTGCGAGGTGATCGCCCCGAGCCCGGTGACGACGACGCGATGCCTACTGGTATCGGCCACGATGCGTGCAATCTATCCAACGCCGCCATCTGGCGTCGATCCGTCGCAACGAGGTTATGATGACCGCTGCGCGGGGCGGGCTTGCGCCGCGAGGCTGAGCTTCAGATCAGGAGGATCGGGTTGGAAATTGGGCAGATGACATCGATCGACGTGATCGCCTCGGCGTTGGGGGAGCAGACGCCCGATCTGACGGCAATCGGCGAGATGAGCTCGCCCGACGGCGCGCTGACGCTGCTGTTCTGCGACATCGAGGACGCGGGCGAGATCGGCGCGGAAATAGGCGCTGAGCGCATGGAGGAGCTATTGCGCGACCACCGCACGATCGTGGAGCAGGTGGTCAAGCACCACGGAGGCACGGTGGCGAAGGCCCACGACGACGGCTTCATGATCGCCTTCGACAGCGCACACGCGGCGCTGCGGTGCGCGATCGATCTGCAGAGCTCGCTGGCAGACAGGACGGTCCCGGGCTCAGAGCGCGCGCTGCGCCTGCGGGTGGGCCTGCACACGGGCTTTGTGATCGTCAATGGCGAGGAGATGTACGGGCGCAATGTGGTGCTGGGCGCGCGCATCGCGGGCTGCGCGAAGGGCGGGGAGATCGTGGTGTCCTCGACGCTGAAGGAATACACGGAGAGCGACCCGAACTTCCACTTCGAGGCGCGCGGCGAGCAGCGCTTCAAGGGTGTGCTCGGCGAACACCACGTATTTGCGGTGGCCAGGTGAGGACCGCGGATGCCGCATAGCACCGCCGCGCGACCCCGCCCCACACAGAACCCCCCGGCGAGGAGCTGAAATGGCACAGAACATCTACATCACGGCGATGGGGCCGTATAGCGGCAAGTCGGTGGTGGCGCTGGGCTTCATGGAGATGCTGTCAGCAAGGGTGGATCGAATCGGCTTCTTCCGCCCGATCGTGCGCACAGGCGAGGAGGCGGACCCGCAGATCGAGCTGATGCGCGAGCGCTACGAACTAGCGGCCGAGTACAACCAGATGCACGGCCCGAGCGCGGATGAGGTGACGGCGCTGATCGCGAGCGGCACGCATGAGGAGATCGAGAAGCGGGTGCTGACGGCGTATAAGGAGCTCGAGCGGGAGTGCGAGTTCGTGGTGTGCGAGGGCAGCGACTTCGTGGGCTCGGCGCCGGCGCTGGATTTTGAGCTGAACGCGAACCTGGCCAACCAGCTGGGCTGTCCGGTGCTGGTGGTGGTAAATGCGGCGGCGGGGGGCGAGGTGGTGGAGGAAGTGCAGCTGGCGCGCGAGGAGCTGGCGCGCAAGCAGTGCGAGCTGTTCGGCGTAATCGTCAACCGCGTTGACCCCACGAAGGTGGATGAGATCGAGCTGGCGCTGGCGCCGAATACGGGCCAGGAGTGGGTGTATGTGATGCGCGAGGACGCGGAGCTGGCGTACGCGAGCGTGGGCGAGATCCAGGCGGCGCTGGGCGCCAAATCGGTACTGGCAGGCGAGGGCATGCTGGAGCGCGAGGTACGCGAGGTGCGGGTGGCGGCGATGAGCGCGGAGCACTTCATCGAGGATTTGGTGGAGGGCACACTGGTGGTGGTGCCGGGGGACCGCACAGACATCCTGATCGCGTGCTTGGCCTCGGCGCTCTCGCCGTCGTTCCCGGCAGTGGCCGGTCTATTGCTGACGGGCGGCTACCAACCCTCCCCCACCATCAGCGCCCTCCTGCAGAGCGCGCCGTTCCCGGTGCTGGAGATCGAAGAGCGCACCCACCTAGCGGCAGCGGCGATCGCCTCGGTGCGCCCGGTGCTGCGCGCGGAGAACGAGCGCAAGATCGCCAAGGCGCTGGGCGTGTTCGAGGAGGGCGTGGACAAGGTGGAGCTGCAGATGCGCTTCATGGTCAAGCGCCCGGCGAGGATGACGCCGAGCATGTTTGAGTACGAGCTGATTGAGAAGGCGAAGGCGGCGCGGGCGCACATAGTGCTGCCGGAGGGCGAGGACGAAAGGGTGCTGCGAGCGGCGGAGATACTGCTGCGCAGGGGAGTGGCGGCGTTGACGATCCTGGGCGAGGTGGACGCGGTGAACACGCGGGCGGCGGCGCTGGGCCTGGACCTGGAGGGCGCGCAGCTGGTGGACCCGCTGAACTCACCAGAGCGCGAGCGCTACGGCTCCGTCTATCAGGAGGCGCGCAAACACAAGGGCATGACGGAGGCGCTGGCGTTTGAAACGCTGGGCGACCCGACGTACTACGGCACGATGATGGTGCAGTTGGGCGATGCGGATGGCATGGTCTCGGGCGCGGCGCACACGACGGGCGACACGATCCGACCGGCGTTTGAATTCGTCAAGTCGCGCCCGGAGGTGTCGGTGGTGTCGAGCGTGTTCTTCATGTGCCTGAGCGATCGGGTGCTGGTGTATGGAGACTGCGCGGTGAACCCGAAGCCCGACAGCAGCCAGCTGGCGGACATCGCGATCAGCTCGGCGGATACGGCGCGGGCGTTCGGCATCGAGCCGCGCATTGCGATGCTGTCGTACTCGACGGGCGACTCGGCGAAGGGCGAGCAGGTGGACATCGTGCGGGAGGCGACAAAAGAGGTGCAGAGCCGGCGAGGCGACCTGAAGGTGGACGGCCCGATCCAGTACGACGCGGCGGTGGACGCGGGGGTGGCGAAGCTGAAGCTGCCGGACAGCGAGGTGGCGGGCAGCGCGTCGGTCTTCATCTTCCCGGACCTGGACACGGGCAATGTGGCCTACAAGGCGGTGCAGCGCAGCTCGGGCGCGGTGGCGATCGGCCCGGTGCTGCAGGGCCTGCGCAAGCCGGTGAACGACCTGAGCAGGGGCTGCACGATCACGGACATCGTGAATACGGTTGCGATAACGGCTATCCAGGCACAGGCGGAGTAAGCCCGGCGGCCTCATACAGCGAGCGTGCGTACTCGCTGGCGCTCTGGGGTCGCTTGTCGCGGTCCTTCTCCATGCCGCGGAGGATGGCGGGCCCGAGCTCGGGCGTGACGCCGTCAAGGCCGGCGGTGGGATCGGGTGGCTCGTCCTGGAGCTGGGCCCAGAGGACGCGCATGCCCTGGCGGTCGGCGAAGGGCGGCGAGCCGGTGAGGCACTCGCAGAGGACGCAGCCGAGCGCGTAGACATCGGTGGCGGCGGTGACCTCCTCGCCGCGGATCTGCTCGGGCGACATGTAGTCCATGGACCCAAGCGCCTGCCCGGGGCGGGTCAAATTGGTGCCCTGGTTGTCCTTGGCGAGGCCGAAGTCGGTGATGAGGGCGGTGCCGTCGAGATCGAGGAGCACGTTGGCGGGCTTGACATCCCGGTGCACCATGCCACCGGCGTAGAGCGCGTCGAGCCCGTCGGCGACCTGGGCACAGATGGCGAGCGTGGTGGCCACATCGAGGATCCCGTCGCGCTTGAGCTTCTCCTCCAGCGACCCCCCCTCGACGAAGCGCTGGGCCAGATAGGGCACCCCCTCGTGTTCGCCGGTGTCGAGCACGGGCACGACGTGCGGGTTCTTGACCTGCTGCGCAATCCGCGCCTCGCGCTCGAAGCGCAGGCGAAAGACGCTGTCTTCGGCGATGTCGCTGCGCACGAGCTTGAGCGCGACAGCCTGCCCATCAGCCCCAACGGCACGATAGACCCGCCCCATCCCGCCGACGCCGAGGACGGCCTGCACCAGATACCCCCCCACGCTCTGCCCGATCAGCGGATCGCTCTCGCCCTCCTGCCCTCCATCGCTCATGCGTACAGGATGCCAGGTAGGGAGGGCGGAGGGAGGGCGCCACGTTTCAGACCGACCCTGGCGCCCGAGAGAAACATCCCTGGTAATGAGGATCATCCGCAGCGATGCCATCACAGCGGACCTGCCCCATGCCCCACCAGTGTCAGACGACCCACACAGATTATGTCTGACGAAACTGCTAGATTGAGACTGGCAGGTCCAAATGTGCGCTTCGCGCGCTCGGCGACTCGTCACCGCGTATCCAAGGACAGCATCCGGTATGTCATCACCAACTACAGAGTTCGCTTCGAGGAGCCGCCGCCCGGCTCTCAGCCGGGTGCACGTTCAGCCCGACTGGTCCATCTCGGAGACGATGCTGACGGGCAAGCCTTGGAGGTCATGGCCATACAGCTCCCCGCCAGGGATCTGCTGGTGATCCACGCGATGCCGCTACGCAATAAGTACAAGCAGCAGTATGAGGAAACAAGTGATGACGAAGAAGATCAAAACTCTTGCCGGTGACGAACTCTCCGAGGAGGACATCGAGGCTCTCGCCGACGAGGCCGAACGCGGCTACGACCTCAGCAAGGCCCTGCGGGTCACCGTAGGAAGGCCCGCGCTCGGACCCACCCCTGGCGCCTCCCCCCGCGTGCAGGTACGCGTAGACCCCGAGCTGGCCGACGCGCTCCACGCCCGGGCCCGCCACGAGCACCGCTCCGTAAGCGAGATCGCACGTACGGCGTTCCGTGAGTACCTGGCGCGGGCGGCCTGAAGTCCCATCCCGACCTCGGTAGATCAACGTTCGCCGAGGGCCGGCGCCGTAGGCGCGCGACTCTGATTGAATTGCTGTGTGCGCGTATTACAGCCAGGGGGGGCGCAGCGTCCGATCTGGACGGCCGCGCTTGCGCTGCTCCTCGTGCTTGTGGCCACGGCCGGACTGGCGGCGTCGGCGCAGGCGGCGAACTACACGGTGGGGACGACCGCGGACGTGGCCGGGGGGTGCGCACCAGAATCGAACACGTGCTCGCTGCGGCAGCTGATCGAATACGAGGACGCGCGCCCGCCCTTGACGGAAACCGAAACGCCCGACGTGATCGTCGTCCCGGCTGGCGGCTACAACCTGACGCTCGGTGAACTGAAGATCACGCAGACGCTCGTGATCCTCGGCGCGGGGGCGCGCACGACGACTGTGGCCGAGAGCGTTGCCGCCCAGCGAGTGTTCGAAGTCGCGCCACCGGAAACCGGCGAAAAGACGCCGACGGTGGTCATCTCGGGGCTGACGATCTCGGGCGGGAGCAGCGGCTACTACGGCGGCGACATCTACAACAAGGCTTTGCTGCTGCTGGTCGAGGACTGGATCACGGGAGGACAGGCGATCTCGGGCGGTGGGATCTCAAACGACGCGGAAGCAGGCGGGGTCTTCCATGAAGCAGGCACGCTGGTGCTGCGCGACTCGCTGGTGTCGGGCAATCACGCCAACGCCGAACCGGCGAGCGGGGGCGGCATCCAGAACCACGGCGCGCGCGGCGAACCCGGCGCGAAGGCCATCCTTGTGGTCGAAGACTCGACGGTGGCCGACAACGACGCGAGCCTGGCCTCCGGCATCTACAGCTTCAGCCCCTCGGGGGTTGATGAAAACCAGGTGTCGATCATCAACTCGACGATCGCGCACAACGTCACACAGGACGAGAACGGCATACCGGCCGCGGGACTGGGCGCGGGGCTGCTGATCGCGGATGGCGCCGCCAACGTGTTCAACTCGATCCTGGCGTTCAACAGCGAGGAAGCGATCCCCAACAACTGCGCGACCGCGGGCTCGGGGACGATCACCACCCCTCCGGGCATTGGCGGCTACAACATCGAGACGGGCACGGACTGCAACTTCACATCCGTGGGGGACCGGCAGAACACGAACCCGGACTTCAGCTCGGAAGCGCCGCAGAACAACGGCGGCAACACGGACACGCTGGGTCTGAACGCGGGGAGCCCGGCGATCGACGCGATCCCCGCGGAAAGCCTGTTCTGCACCGGCCAGGCCGACCAGCGCGGCCTCGCCCGCCCGCAGGGCGCGGGCTGCGACATCGGCGCGTTTGAGTACGGCAACGTGGCCATCATCACACCACCGCCCCCACCGCCACCACCCGCCGCGCCGCCGACGGTGCTGAACACGGCGCCGCCGAGCGTGCTGAGCACAACGAGCGCGACGTTCACGGCGACGGTGAACCCGAATGGGCTGCCGACGACGGTGCACTTCGAATATGGAGGGGTCTTCGGCGGGGCGACGGTGGCGGCGATCACGTACAACCACTCGACGCCCAACCAGACGCTGCCGGCGGACTTCACCAACCACACGGTGACGGCGACGGTCACGGGCCTCTTGCCGAACGTCACCTACCACGTGCGGGCGGTGGCGACGAATGGCGCGGGTAACGTGCTCGGCCCCGACCAGATCCTGCAG
>DATBPO010000081.1:0-4425 GCA_036561265.1 Solirubrobacteraceae bacterium
TGGCAGTGGGCGAGCACCGACGACGGCGGCGAGCCCGACCTCGTGCTGGCGAGCTGCGGCACGATCCCCACGATCGAGCTGCTGGCGGCGGCGAGCATGCTGCGCGAGGACGTGCCCGACCTGAAGGTGCGCTTCGTGAACGTGACGAACCTGTTCGCGCTGGCTGCCCCCGGCAAGCACCCGGACGCGATGGACAAGACGGCGTTCGCGGACGTCTTCACGATGGACAAGCCGGTGCTGTTCAACTTCCACGGCTACCCCTCGGCGGTGCACCAGCTGATCCACCGCCGCCCCAAGCAGGAGCGCTTCCACGTGCGCGGCTACGCGGAGGAGGGCACGACGACGACGCCCTTCGATCTGCTGGCGATGAACGGCGTGGACCGCTTCCAGCTCGCGATCGAGGGCCTGAGCCGCGTGGACATGGCGATCAGCGAGGGCATCGGCGGCATGTCGGGCGCGTTCGCGGTGCGCAACGTCGGCGGCGCGCAGGAGGCGATCGCCAAGTACCGCGAGCAGCTCGCGGGGTACCGCAGCTACGCGCGCGAGTTCGGCGACGACTCGCCGGAGATCACGAGCTGGGTGTGGCCCGGATGAGCGACGCCGCACAGGCGCAGGCCGCCTTCCAGGCGGGCGAATACCGCAAGAGCCGCGAGGCCGCCCTGGCCGCGCTCACAAGCGCACCCGAGGACGTAGAGCTGCTGCTGCTGGCGGGCCGCGCGGGCGTGGAGATCGACGCGGATGACGCCACCGAGCAGCTGCGGCGCGCGAGCGAGCTGGCCCCGGATAACGCCGAGACCTGGCACTACCTCGGCGAGGCGCTGGCGACGGAGGGCAATATGGAGCAGGCCGGCGAGGCGTTCCGCCGCGCGGTGGAGCTCAACCCCGAGGACCAGGTGGCGCTGAGCCACCTCGGCCACACCTCGGCGGCGACGGGTCATCAGGAGGAGGCGATGGACCTGCTCAACCAGGCCGCGCAAAGCATGCGCGGGGCCTCGACGGCGGCGATCAGCCTCGTGGACATGTACCGCGAGCTGGGGCAGTACGAGGAGGCGCTCGTGCAGGCGCAGCGCATCGCGGAGGCGGAGCCGGAGGATGTGGTGGCCGCGCTCGACGTTGCCGAGCTCAGCCTACTCGCAGGCCGGCTGGACGAGGCCCTGGCCGCGTTTGCGCGTGTCCGGGAGCTTGACGACACGCCCGCGCAGGAGGCCGCACCGGAGATGCTGGCGATCCTGGAGGCCAAGATCGCAGGGCCCGCGGAGGGCGGCAGCGCAGCGGGCGGAGAGACGGCGGCAGACGACGGCGAGCCCACCGCCGAAGAGCTTGAAACCGCGCTGCGCGCAACGCTGTCAGAGTACCGGCGCATGCACGCCGGAGACCGCCGTCTGGGCGCGGAAGACATCCTTGGCTGAGCTCGCGACAGCCGGCCGCGCGGCCTCGGCGGAGTGGTTTCGCTGCCCCGCCTGCGCGGCGTTCGTGTACCACAAGCGCCTGCGCCGCAACCTGGGCGTGTGCCCTGACTGCAACCACCACTTCCGCCTGCGCATCCGCGAGCGCCTGGGGCAGTTGCTCGACGAAGGCAGCTTCAAGGAGCTGAGCGAGGATCTTGAGATCGTCGACGCGCTCTCCTTCGCGGACTCCAAGCCCTACACCGAGCGCATCGCAGCAGCGCAGAAGAAGAGCGAGACGAAGACCGGCGCGCTGCACGGCATGGGCACGATCGATGGCCTGCCGATCGTCATCGCGGGCATCGACTTCTCCTTCATCGGCGGCAGCATGGGCGGCGCCGTGGGCGAGTCGATCACACGCGCCGCGGAGATAGCCCTGGAGACCCGAACCCCCCTGCTGGTGATCTCGGCCTCGGGCGGCGCGCGCATGCAGGAGGGCTGCGTGTCGCTGATGCAGATGGTGAAGACCAGCCAGGCCATCGCGCGCCTGGCGGAGGAGGGCGTGCTCTACATCTCGCTGCTCACCGACCCGACGTACGGCGGCGTCAGCGCCTCCTACGCGACGCTGGGCGACATTCTGATCGCGGAGCCCGACGCACACATCGGCTTCGCGGGGCCTACGGTGATCGAGCAGACGATCCGCCAGAAGCTTCCCGACGGCTTTCAGACGGCGGGCTTCCTGATGGAGCACGGCATGCTCGATCTGGTCGAACCGCGCGAAGGGCTACGGCGCACGATCCGCAACCTGCTCGAACTGCACGCCCAGGCCGAGGCGACGCGCGGCGAGGACGCGGCCAAGCGCGCAGAGCGCCTGCCGCAGACCGAGGGCGCGGCGCTCGTGAAGGACCCGGCGCAGCTGCCGGCGCGCGACCCCTGGGATGTCGTGCAGCTGGCGCGCCACATCGACCGCCCGCGGATGCTCGACCTGGTGGGCTCGGTGTTCGACGGCTTCCAGGAGCTGCACGGCGATCGGCTGTTCGAGGAGGATCAGGCGATCATCGCCGGCCTCGCGCGCCTGGGCGAGATGACGGTGATGCTGATCGGCCAGCAGAAGGGCCACACCACCAACGAGCTGGTGGAGCACAACTTCGGCATGCCCGAGCCCGAGGGCTACCGCAAGAGCATGCGCCTGATGCGCTACGCCGCGCGCTTCGGCCTGCCGCTTGTGACGATCGTGGACACGCCAGGAGCCTACCCCGGGCTGGGCGCGGAGGAGCGCGGGCAGTCAAACGCGATCGCCGAATCGATCATGCTGATGGCGCGCCTGCCGGTCCCCGCGGTCACCGTCGTGACCGGCGAGGGAGGCAGCGGCGGCGCGCTCGCCATCGCCGTGGGCGACCGGGTGCTGATGATGGAGAACGCCTACTACTCGGTGATCAGCCCCGAGGGTTGCTCCACGATCCTGTTCAAGGACGCCAGCGCAGCTCCGCGGGCGGCGAAGGCATTGCGCATCACGAGCCCCGAGCTGTTGACGCTGGGCGTGATGGACGCGATCGTGCCCGAGCCCGAGGGTGGCGCGCAGACCGACCCGATGGCCGCGGGCGCGAACGTGAAGAGCGCGATCGTGGCGAGCCTTCAGGAACTGTTGCCGCTGAGCACCGATGAGTTGATAGCTCAGCGCTACGAGCGCTTTCGCAAGTTCGGCACCCCCGGGCGCCAGCCCACACTTCCGCCAATCACAGGGGAGACATGAGCGATCACAAGGACACATCACCGGATAGGGAGTTGATCGAGTCGGTCTGGGCCGAGGCCCGCGATCTGGTCAAGCGGCTGGAGGGCACTACGGTGCAGCGTTTCGCCGTTGCGGCCGGCGACTACAAGATCGAGATCGAGCGTGGCTCGCCCGCGCCGGTAGCGGGGATAACCGGCCCCCCACCCCCTCCTCCTCCCCTTCCCGGCGGACCCGTCGCCACGGGCGCCGGCCCCGGCATGAGCATCGCCCCGGGCGCGCGCATGGCCTCCGGCGTCTTCACGATCGGCGACCTCGAGGGGCAGGACAAGCGCATCCCGGTGCTGGCGCCGCTGGTGGGGACCTTCTACGGCGCGGCGCAGCCGGGCGCAAAGCCCTTCGTGGAGGTCGGCACATCTGTCGAGCTCGGCCAGACGGTGTGCATCGTCGAGGCGATGAAGATGATGAACGAGGTCGCGGCCGGCGAGGGCGGCAAGGTCGCGGAGATCCTCGTGGAAAACGGCGACTGGGTGGAGTTCGAGCAGGTGCTCATGTACCTGGAGCCGGCAGATGACTAGGGCCAGCGGCGAGGCCGTCGCGCGTCACTCCTCGCCGAGGAGCTGATCGGGGTGTTCGAGAAGGTTCTCATCGCCAACCGCGGCGAGATCGCGCTGCGCGTCGCGCGTGCCTGCCGCGAGCTGGGCATCAAGTCCGTGGCGATCTACTCGACCGCCGACGCGGAGTCGGCCGTGGTGCGCTTTGCCGACGAGGCCGTGCACGTCGGACCGCACCACCCGGGCAAGAGCTACCTGCATATTCCCAACATCATCGGCGCCGCGCAGAAGACGGGCGCCGACGCGATCCACCCCGGCTACGGCTTCCTCTCCGAGGACCCCTTCTTTGCTGAGATCTGCTCGGATAACGGCATCACCTTCATCGGCCCGCGCCCCGAGGTGATGGAGAAGGTCGGCGACAAGGCGATCGCACGCGACTTGATGCAGAAGGCCGGGCTGCCGCTGTTGCCCGGCACGATCGAGCCGGTGCAGACGGCCGAGGAGGCGCAGGAGATCGCCGACGGCATCGGCTACCCGGTGATCATCAAGGCGGTGGCCGGCGGCGGCGGGCGCGGCATGAATGTCGTCTACAAGGCCGAGGACCTCGCGCGGCTGTATGCGACGACGCGCGCGACGGCGCAGGCGGTCTTCAAGGACAGCGCCGTCTACATCGAGCGCTATCTGGAAGCGCCGCGACACACCGAGGTGCAGCTCGTGTGCGACAGCCACGGCAACGGCGTGTACTTCTTCGAACGCG
>DATBPO010000082.1:0-3234 GCA_036561265.1 Solirubrobacteraceae bacterium
TAAGGGCATGCTGGCAGTGCTCGAGCAGGCACAAGGCGCCGGTCAGAAAGCTCAGCAGGATGCGCTCATCGGCCAGGGCTCGATCTTCGACCTCGACCCGGCTGCGACGGCGGGGGGCGGTGCAAGCAGCGGCGCGGGGGCAGGTCACGGAGCGGGCGCAGGACACAGCGGCGGTGGTGCCCTGCCCGGCGCCAGCCTGCTGCGCCCCAGTCATCCTGTGATCTCGGCGGAGGAGTTTGACCAGGCCGAGCTGCTCGCGGTGGAGAAGGAGGCGATCGGCCTGTTCATCTCCGCGCACCCCCTCAAGCCGCTGCGCGAGGCGATGCGCGCGCGCGTGGACTGCCCTTTGGCCGCGCTCGCCGAGCGCCGCGACAAGGACTGGGTGACCGTGGGGGGCATCATCACCGAGGCCAAGCGGATCCGCACGCGCAACGGCGATCACATGATGTTTGCCACGCTCGACGATCTTGAGGGGGCCGTGGAGATACTGGTGTTCGGCAAGGCCCTCGCGGAGCACGAGGCCGCCCTCGCCGTCGACCAGGTGGTGCTCGTGCGCGGTCGCGTTGACCACAAGGAGGCAAACAAGAGCTGTGTGGTGGTGCAGTCGGTTGAGAGCTTCGCGCCCACCGAGCAGGAGATCGCACGCGCCGATGCCGACGCCCGGGAGCACGCCGCCAAGCAGGCCGCCGAACCTCAGGCGGTGCATGTGCGTGTGGATCTCACAAGCCTCGCCGAGGGGGCGATCGAGGACTTCAAGCAGCTCGCCGAGAGCTTTCCCGGCAGCGTCGAGGTGGTGCTCGAGCTGATCGGCGAGGCAGGACGGCGCTGGCTGAAGCTGGGTGAGGCCTACCGTGTCTCACCCGTGCCCGCCCTGCACGCTGAGCTCGCGCAGATCTTTCCGCCGGTGGCGGTGGACGAGGTGGCCGCGCCGGGGCTGGCACCGGCGGCGCTTGCCGCGGCTTAGCGCCCGGACAGGCCCTTCTCGCGCAGCTTCATCAGGAGCGCGACTTCTTTCTCCGTAGGCCCCGAGCGTTCCACACCGGGGGTCTCCAGTACGCAGGCCAGATCCTCAAAGGCTGGAGTAGAGAGGAACGCGATGCAGCCCGCTTCGCCCAGCTCGCCCTCGCAGGCGTTTGCGTGGCGGTCGCGGTTTGCACCCAGAGGCGTCTGTGAGTCGTTGAAGTGCAGTGAGCCCAGTCGCTCGAGGCCGATCTTGTCCTTGACCTCATCGATCAGATCGTCCATGCCGGCGCGGCTGCGGATGTCATAGCCGGAGGCAAAGAGATGGCAGGAGTCAAGGCAGAGGCCCAGCCGCTTACCGCCGCCGGCGGCGTCGATGAGCTCGGCGAGCTCCTCTACGGAGCGCCCGAGCGTGCCGCCGGTGCCGGCGGTGTTCTCGAGATGCAAAGGGCAACCGTCGCTTTGCTTGAGCGCCTCGGCGATCGTCGCTCCCGCACGGGCGATGGCTTGCTTGACGTCACCGGTCTTGGCCGAGCCGGGGTGGAGCACTACGCCCTGGGCACCGATCTGCTGGCCCACGTGCAGCGAGTGGATGAGCGAGGTGAGCGACTTGGCCCGGATGTCGGGATCGTCGGAGGCGCAGTTGATGAGGTAGACGGCGTGGATCAGCACGGCGTCTATCGGGCTCTGTGCCATGGCCTCGCGAAAGGCCGCGATGTCCTCTGCGGGGTAGGCCGTGGGTCGCCACTGGCGGGGGGATTGGTTGAAGATCTGAATGGCGCGAGCGCCGAGCGCCTCGCCGCGGGCGATCGCCTTGGGCAGGCCGCCCGCCGGTGAGACGTGGGCTCCGATTAGCATGGGCGAACCCTATGCGTTTGCGTTTCGCTCCATCGCCCACGGGCGCCCTGCACATCGGCGGCGCGCGCACGGCTCTGTTCAACTGGCTGCTGGCGCGCGGCTCCACCGCGCGGGGAGAGGGCGAGGGCAAGCTGGTGCTGCGCATCGAGGACACCGACCGTGAGCGCTCGACGCCGGAGAACGTGGCGCAGATCCTCGACGCGCTGCGCTGGCTGGAGCTCGATTGGGACGAGGGTCCGATCATGCAGTCCGCGCGCGCCGAGCGCCACCGCGAAGTGCTGCAGGGGCTGCTCGACGCAGGGCACGCCTACCGCTCGACGGCCACGGCGCAGGATGTGAAGGCATACAAAGAACGCCACGGTGTGCAGCGAGGATTCCGCGGCGAGGCCGAGCAAGAGGGGGCGGTGCGGCTGAAGGTGCCCGACGAGGGCGCCACGGTGGTGCACGATGTGATCCGCGGCGAGACGCGCTTCGAGCATGTGCACATGGACGATCCCGTGATCGCCCGCTCGGACGGCTCGGTGCTCTACAACTTCGCCGTCGCCGTGGACGACCTGGACGCGGGCATCACGCATGTGGTGCGCGGCGAGGATCACCTTTCGAACACACCCAAGCAGCTGCTGGTGCTGGAGGCCCTGCAAGCGCCCCAGCCGGTGTATGCACACCTGCCGCTACTGCACGGCCCTGACGGGCGCAAGCTCTCCAAGCGCCACGGCGCGGCCTCGGTGCAGGAGCTGCGTGAGGCGGGGTTCCTGCCGGAGGCCGTGCGTAACTACCTGGCGCTGCTGGGCTGGGGCGCAGACGACGATGCCACGATCTTCTCGACACAGGAGCTGATCGAGAAGTTCGGGCTGGAGCGCGTGAGTCGCAATCCGGCGCAGTTCGATGAGACCAAGCTGCGCTGGCTGAACGGCGTGTACATCCGCAGCATGGACCCCGCCGAGCTGACGGCGCGCCTTGAGAGCTACACGGGGCGCACGGGACTCGAGCAGGCGGCGCGGATCAGCCAGGAGAAGATCCACACGCTGGCTGATTTCTGGCCGCTGGCGGGCTTTCTCTTCGAGGGCCCCGGCGAGGACCCCAAGGCGCGTGCGAAGTGGCTTGACGAGCGAGGCCGCGAGAACCTGGCGCAGACGCGCGGCGCGCTGGCGGGTCTGGAGAGCTTTGACGAGGAGAGCGTTCAGCACGCTTTGGAGGCGCTGCAGGAGCGACTTGGTTGCAAGCCGCGCGATATCTACCAGCCGTTGCGCGTGGCGATCGCGGGCACGGCCGTCTCTCCGGGGATCTTCGAGAGCGTCGCGCTGTTGGGCCAGGCTGAGACGCTGCAGCGGATTGACGCGGCGCTTGTGGTCGTGGCCAGCTAAATATGAAAATTGCTCAACCATCTGTCCACACCTGCCGATAGGTGAGGCGATA
>DATBPO010000083.1:0-3251 GCA_036561265.1 Solirubrobacteraceae bacterium
CGCGTACCGCGGTCCTGCCGGCAGCGATGAGGCGCCCGGGATCGCACCCATCGAGGTGTGCGGCAGCGGTGTCGCCGGCGAGGGTCGCGGTAATGAACTGGGCGGTGAGCGGCGCCAGCAGGATGCCGTTGCGGTGGTGACCCGTAGCCCATAGCAGCCCGTCCAGAGCGCCGAGGCCGACCGCCGGGGCATTGTCGGGCGTGCTCGGGCGCAGGCCCACGCCGAGCTCCTCGATCTCAAGCTCCGCGATCCCGGGCACCAGCTCGTGGGCGTCGCGCAGCAGCTCATACACCCCGCCGGCCGTGGGATGCACGTCGTGGCCGCGCTCCTCCATCGTGGCCCCCAGTACATAGCGCCCGTCGCCGCGGGGGACGAGGTAGCCGCCGTGGAAGCGCACCACGCGCGTGAGCAGGCCCGCGCCGGCGGGATCGCGCAGGCGCAGGATCTGGCCCTTGACGGGGCGCACGGGGATGGATGCCCCGGCAGGCAGGCCGAGTTCCGATGTCCAGGCGCCGGCCGCGAGCACCACCCGATCGGCAGCGATGTGCTCGCCGTCGTCGAGGAGGACTCCGGTAACGCAGGCGCGCCCGGCAGATCCTGTCTCGCCCTCACGAGCGTCGTCCTCCATGCCGGTCGCGCTCGGGGACCCGATGTACTCGATGCTCGCCACCTGCGCCCGCTCACGCACAACCACGCCCTCGATCTCGCAGGCCGTGCGCAACGCCGCCAGGACCAACCGCGGATCGACGCTGTGATCGTCGGGGGCGTGCAGCGCCAGGCGCACCGTGGGGGCCAGCGCGGGCTCCAACTCGCGTGCGGCGCTGGGCAGCAGGCGCTCGGCGCGTAGCTCCAAAGACTCGCGGAAGGCAAGCTGGCGTTCGAGCTCGCGGGCCTCGTCCTCGTCGCGCGCCACAACCAGGGTGCCGGTGCGGCGCAGGCCGACGTCGAGGCCGGTGCGGGTCTGAAGCTCGGCCGCGAAGTCCGGCCACAGCGCCGCCGAGCGCAGGCCCAGGTCGAGCACATGCCGGCCGGCCTCCCCGAACTCCACCTCCGCGACCGGTGCCAGCATGCCGGCGGCCACGTGCGAGGTGCCCTCACCGGTTCGGCCGCGCTCCAGCAGCGTGACCGCCAGGCCGGCCTGCCGCGCGCGCCAGGCGCAGGCGAGACCGATGATCCCGCCACCCACGATGAGCACTTCGGACATGGCTGTGATGCTAGTCAGTGTCAGACTCCAAGCGTGCTTGGGAATGAACGTCGAGTCCGCCTGTCGCAGGCGCGCCTATACCTGGTGTGTGACGCACGGCCCGGAGGACGCGAGCTCTCCGAGGTGCTCCAAGCGGCGCTGGCGGGGGGAGTGGATGTGGTGCAGCTGCGCGAGAAGCAGATGGAGGATGAGGCGCTTACGGCCGTGGCGCGAGATGCCGGGGCACTTTGCGCAGGTGCGGGCGCGCTGCTGATCGTCAACGACCGCCCGGCGGTGGCGCTGGCGGCGGGAGCGGATGGCGTGCACGTTGGCCAGGAGGACATGCCAGTCGCGGAGGTGCGCGCGCTGGTCGGCGAGGAGCTGCTGATCGGCCTCTCCACGCACGCTCCCGCGGAGATCGACGCGGCCGGCGAGGCTGACTACATCGGCGTCGGCCCGGTGCACGCGACGCCGACGAAGCCGGGCCGGCCGGCCGTGGGATTGGAGCTGGTGCGCTATGCCGCCGAGCACGCGCCCGTGCCCTTCTTTGCGATTGGCGGGATCGATTCCTCCAACGTCGGGGACGTGCTCGCCGCCGGCGCGAGGAGCGTTGCCGTGGTGCGCGCGATCGCCGAGGCGGCGGACCCCGAACGCGCGACGCGCGAGCTGCGCGAGGCCCTAGACGCAAAGAGGTGGTCGAGACCGCTGCTGGCGGCGATTGCGGTGGCGATGCTGCTGGCGCTGGCGGTGATCGTGGGTGCGGCGAGCGTGCATAACCTCAGCCACCAGGGCGGCTCGCTGCCAGGCGCAGTCTTCCTCGCTGCCGTACTGCTGGCGCTGGCGAGCGGTATGTACCGCGAACGCTACTGGGCGGTCCTCAGCTTCGAGGCGCTGCTCGCGTTCCAGATCATCGTCACGTCACTGGCACTGGCTGTTGCCTCGACGCTGCAGGCTGCTGCGGTGTGCGTGGTGAGCATCGGACTTGGCGGCTGGCTGTTCTGGAAGCTGGTTGGGGTCATGGCCAGGATTCAGGCGGGGGAGCGCCAGCCGCAGACCCTGCGATAGGCTCGCTGCGGATGCCCGAGTCAAGCTACGACTGCATCGTCATCGGCGCCGGCCCCGGCGGCTATGTGGCTGCGATTCGCGCTGCGCAGCTGGGCAAGAAAACAGCGGTGATCGAGAAGGACAAGGTCGGCGGGCGCTGCTTGAACTACGCGTGCATCCCTGCGAAGGCGGTGCTGCGCTCGGCGGACCTGCTTAGCGAGGTGCGCGAGGCTCATGATTTCGGGCTGAAGGTGAGTGGCGTGGAGGTCGACTTCGCCGCCGTACAGGCGCGACGCGAAAAGGTCGTGGCCACGCTGGTGGGCGGCGTGGGCGGGCTATTCAAGAAGAACGGCATCGAGTTGATCGAGGGCTCGGCAACGCTCGCTGGTCCCGGCCGTGTGCGCGTGGGCGAGGATGAGATCGCCGCGCAGACTGTGATCCTGGCGACCGGCTCGGTGCGCCGGCCGATCCCGGGGGTTGACTTCGGCGGTCGCGTGATCGGCACCGAAGAGGCGTGGGCGCTGAGCGAGCTGCCCGCGCGCCTGGCCGTCGTGGGCGCGGGCGCCTCGGGCGCGGAGATCGCCTCGGGCTACGCGCGGTTGGGCAGCGAGGTGCTGCTGTTTGAGATGCTCGACCGCGTGCTGCCGACCGAGGACGCCGACATCTCGCGCCTGGTGGAACGGGGGCTGAAGCGCCAGGGCATGCAGATCTTCACCGGCACTGCTGTGGAGGACGTGAGCAGCAGCGACTCAGGGGTGCGCTTCAACTACGGCGGCGAGTCCACCGAGGTCGACTACCTGGTGATCGCCGCTGGACGCGGTCCTGATGCCGAGAGCCTGGGCTTGGAGGCGGCGGGCGTCGAGCTGGATACCCCATCCGGGGCACGCGTGACCGGCGGCCTCGTGAAGGTCGACGGCGCCCTGCGCACCAGCGCCGCGGGGGTCTATGCGATTGGCGACCTCGTCGCCGGGCCGGCGCTGGCGCACAAGGCCTCGGACGAGGGCGTGATCGCCGTCGAGGACGC
>DATBPO010000084.1:0-5841 GCA_036561265.1 Solirubrobacteraceae bacterium
CGAGACCGAGCCGACCTTGGCAAAGCTGTCCTCCACGAGGGCATCGAGCACCTGCCCCGACTCCTTGGAGCGGCTCGATAGTCCCGCCACGACCTCGTCGGTGCGCGCGTGCAGCTCTTCGCCCAGGCGTCGCAGGTCATCCGTCAGATTGACGGGCTTCTCTGTCGGCTCCTGCAGCATTGCTCAGTAATTCGGCCAGCACCGAGTATTTCTTGAGGAAAGAGTGTTGCGTTCGACACAAGTGGCGCTCGGATCCTGCTAGAAGGAGAGCCATGGCTGGCGTCTCCCGCATCACGCGCTTTGGCTTTGTTAACGCCTATCTGGTGACGGAGGAGGACGGCTACACCCTCATCGACACGCTGCTACCACGCAGCGCCAAGCTGATCCTGGGCACTGCCGCGCGCACGGGGCGGCCGATTCGGCGCATCGTGCTGACGCATGCCCACGGCGACCACATCGGCTCGCTGGATGAGCTCGCGGCAGCGCTGCCAAGCGCCGAGGTCATCATCTCCACGCGCGACGCGCGCCTGCTGGAGAAGGACCGCTCGCTCGATCCCGGCGAGCCGCAGAGCAAGCTGCGCGGCAGCTATCCGGGCGCCAAGACCAGGCCCACACGCACCGTGCAGGCCGGCGAGCGCATCGGCTCGCTGGAAATCATCGCCGCCCCCGGCCACACCCCGGGCCACATCGCTCTGCTCGACACGCGCGATCGCACGCTGATCTGCGGCGATGCCTTCACGACGATCGGCGGCGTGGAGACGACCGCCTACATGAATTGGCGCTTTCCGTTGGCCACCCTTGGCACCTGGGATCGCCCCACCGAGCTGGCCAGCGCTCGCGCGCTACGCGCCCTGGAGCCCACGCGCTTGTTCGTCGGCCACGGCAAGCTCGTGCACGAACCCCTTGCCGCGATGGATGCGGCAATCGCGCGGGCTTCGTAGGGGACTTGGCCTCAGCCGTCGGTGAACGGTGCGATCGGCACGCCGTGGTCGTGCTCGCGCATGCCGAGCTCGTAGGCGGCGCCGTGGGCGGTGGTGAGGGTACGGGCGGGGGCGATGCCGGGCTCACGGACGGTGAGCGTGAGGGCGGCGATGGAGCAGTTGCTGACGTCGTGCTGGGAGCCGTCGGGGTCGGCGTAGGCCCAGCCGGCGTTGGCTTCCTCGGGGGTATCGATGTGGGCGTCGAGTGTCAGGCCCTGGGGGCCGGGGATGCACAGGCGCGCGCGCCGGGGGGTCTCGGCCACGAGCAGGCCGCGCGCGCCGAGGCCGCCGAGGGGGATGCGTCGGCCGGCGAGCGACAGCGCGCCGTTGGCCACCCACGGCGTCAGCCAGGGACCGACGCGGATGCGGCCGATGGCCACATCCAGCCACGCGTTGGGGTCCTCGGCGAAGTCGATGCCGTGCAGCCAGATCCAGCGCTCGGCGTGCTCGGCGCCCCAGTTGTGGCCCACCATGCCGCGCCAGCCCTGCAGGTCCAGGGTGCGGCCGGGCAACTCGACGGTGCCCTCGAAGGTGGCCGCCGGAGCCGGGCTCGTGAGCTTGGTACGCGGCAGCGGCGCGCGGTACATCCAGGCGCGCGGCAGGTGGCGCAGCTCGGGCTCCGTCGAGGCGAAGCGCAGCGACCAGCGCGCATCTCCGCAGGCGCCCTGAGCTTCCGCGGGGCCGAGCGTGGCCTCGCCGACGGAGATCCAGCCGGCGGCCGGCACGCTCAGTTCCTCGCTCGTGAGCTTGTGCTGGAAGGGCCGACCGCGGTGCGCGTCGAAAACGGTGCACCACAGCGACCCCCGCGCGGCCTCGCCGGGGCGCTTGTGCACGGTGTAGCGGATCCACACGCCCAGCGGCTCATCCGGCGAGACGGCGCGCAGGTAGAAGGACTCATACATCCCCGCGCGCGGGGAGGCGGCGGGGAAGACCGGGACGACAGACATCGGGCGATCCTACTCGTCGTCGCCGCCTGCGAGGATGCCTCGATGAAGCGCGACCTGTCGATACACCCGTGAAGCGCGACCCCCTCATACGCCCATGAATCGTGACTCGCTCGTGCAGTTGCCGGGCGCGCTGGCACCGGCGCAGGCCAACGGCTCCACGACGGCGCGCTTCATTATGGGCATCGATGGCGGCGCCACCAAGACGCTCGCCGCAGTGCTCGACTTGCAGAGCGGCACACTGCACTTGGGTCACGGCGGGCCGAGTAATCAGGACGCCGTCGGCGTGCACGCCGCCACCAACGCGCTGCTGGAGGCCGCGGATGAGGCGATCGGGCAGGCGGGCGCCGAGCGGGAGGGACTCGATGGCGCGGTACTGGCTGTCGCGGGCACCGACACCGATGCCGTGGAGGCGCAGGTGCGCATGCACTGTCCCAAGAGCTGGATCGTCGTCAACGACGTCGTCGGCGCATGGGCCACGGCGACTGCGGCGCAGCCCGGCGTGGGTGTCATCTCGGGCACCGGCAGCAACGTGTTTGGCGTGGGCTCCGATGGGCGCGCCTGGCGGGCCGGCGGCTGGGGCCACGTGCTGGGTGACGAGGGCTCGGGCTACTGGTTTGGCCTGCAGTCCATTCGGGCCGCTCTGGCTGACCGTGAGTCCTCGGGTCCACCCACTGCGCTAAGCGACGCCGCGGTGGAGTTCTTCGGCGCGCCCAGCGTGGAGGCGCTCGCGCCGCTGCTCTACACCAAGCCCCTCAGCAAGAGCGAAATCGCGGCTCTGGCGGTGGAGACGGCGCGGCTTGCACAGGGGGGCGATCAGGTGGCGCGGGCCATTTATGAGGACGGCGCCGCACGGCTGTGCGCGCAGATCGCCGCGGTCATCCAGCAGACCGGCCTCAGCGGCGCCTTCCCCATCGGTCTCATCGGCTCGGCCTTCAAAGCCGGTGAGGTCTTCATCGGCCCGCTAATACGAGCGATTCATGCGCTCGCGCCCGAGGCACTCATCGCGCCAGTCGAGATGGCCCCCGTCGGCGGCTGCGTGCTGCTCGCCGCTCGCGCCTGCGGCGCCGATCGCGCGGTGGATCAGGCCCAGCTCGAGCGGCTCATCGACGCGGCGCTGTGGCGATAGCAGCACGATCGCCGATTGCTCCGGGGCCCTCGCCCGCGATCCGCACCACCGCCGCTGCGTTGCCGTACATCGCCGCCTGTGCCGGTGAGCGCCCCTCGTAGAGCGCCACGAAGAAGGCCGCCGCAAACACATCGCCCGCACCGAGATCCTCGCGCGGCTGAGCTGCGGTCGGGACGGGAATATGAATTTGCGATCCATCTCGCAGGAGGATCTTTGTTGGCGATGAGCCGGCCGTCACCGCGCTGAGTGAACCTGTGATCACCTGCTCACACCACGGTCGCTCAAGCTCGCTTATGGCAAGCGCATCAAAGCGCTCAGGCAGGGCCTTGCGGTCGAGCGCCACGTGCGATATCTCGCCGTCCTCATCCCAGGCTCGCATCCATCCCTGCGGCGTGACGCCCACGAACTGCGTCGCGCCCCGCCAGCTGCTGGGTGTCTCGCGTGCCACTGCCGCGAGGTGCAGAATCGAAGTGTCCACTGCCAGCGGCTCGCTTATGGCTCCCGCCCACGCCAGCAGGCGCTGCCTGCGCTGCTTACCCATGCCGGCCGTGGCCAGCGTCGTCGTCTGCTTGGCCGGCAGGATCTCGACCTCAAGCTCACCGCGGTAAGGCGCGAGCAGCTCTTCCAGCCCGCCCGGCTCACCCTTGGTCACGATCAGCGTGCGCAGGCCCAGGCGGGCCGCCTGCAGAGCGCTGTAAAAGGCGCCGCCTCCGGGTCGACGGATGCCCTTGGGCTCCAGCACGTCCACCGTGACGTGCCCGACGGTGACGTAGTCGAAGTCGCTCACACCGCCAGATCCGGCGGCGTGCTCAGCGGCAGCTCGGCACCGGCGATCGCTGCCGCCGCGAGGCGCCCCGTGAATACGCAGCCGCCCAGGAAGGTGCCCTCCAGGGAGCGCTTGCCGTGCACACCGCCACCGCCGAAGCCGGCGGCCTCACCCACTGCATACAGCCCCGGAATGGGCTCGCCGTCCTGGACGCGCAGCACGCGGCCGCCGAGGTCGGTCTGGATGCCGCCGAGGCTCTTGCGCGCCATGGGCTGCAGGCGGATGGCCAGTAGCGGCATGGCCTTCTCATCGACGATGCGCTGGAAGGCGCAGGTGCGCAGGCGGTCCCCGCGCCAGTTGCGCAGCTGTCCGATACGCCGCAGCTGGTCGTCGTTGAAGAGGCCCTTACCGCGTGCGATCGTCTCGTCGTAGCGGGCGATCTCGGCTTCTAACACCTCGGGGCGGATCGCGTCTTCGCCTGTCACCTCATTCATCTTCACCGCCAGCTCGGCGAGGCTCGTGGCGCAAACGAAGTCCGGCGAGCCCTCCAGGAAGTGCTTAACCAGGTTGGGCTTGCCCAGCAGCACGCTGGCCAGGAAGCGCACCCTGCGCTTCTCACGCAGATGCGGGTTGTGCTGGCTGCCCGACACATCCAGCTCGCGCTTGGCGATCTTCCAGTTGCAGATCAGCCATGAGTACTTGCGCTCGTCCTCGCACATGCGCTCAAGCGCGGCATAGGCGTCGTAGGTGGGCATCACCGGCACCGGGCCGTAGCGCCGGCCGTCGGGGTTCAGCATCACGCCCGAGCGCGGCGGGATCAGCTTCAGGCCGTGGTTTTCGCGCTGGGGCGAGGGGTGGCGCACGGCGTCGGCGTAGTTCCACATCCGCGACAGGTGCGTGACGTTGCCGCCCAACCGTGTCACCTCTTCGTGCATCGCCCCGTCGGCGTATGGGTGTGAGCCCATCAGGATGTGCTGCGGCGCGCTGCCCAGGCGCTCGCTGGGCCACTCGCGGCGCACGATCTCAAGGTTGCCGCCGATGCCACCCGCCGCGATCACCACCGCGCGCGTGGCGCGCACCTCATACTCCCTCGGCTCCTCCGCCTCCGATCCCGTCAGATCCCCCGTCTCAGTCATCCGCGCCTCGCCACCGCTCTCTCCCCGAGCCGCGGCCCACCCCTGACCGGCCCCTGCCGGTCCTTCTCCCTGCTTTTCACCCTCCTGCCTGGCCACCACGCGGCAGCCCACCGCGTGGCCGTGCTCGACCAGCAGCTCGCTCACGCGCGCGCCGAAGCGGACCTCGAGCGCCCCCCGCTTGGGGTGGCTCTGGATCGCCCCCCACACCGCGCTCACCAGCGCCTTGCCCGTGCCCCACGTCATGTGAAAGCGCGGCACCCTGTTGCCGTCGCCGAAGTTGCCCCGCTCCGCCCAGTTGACCACCGGGAAGAAGCGCACGCCGATCTCGCGCAGCCAGGCGCCGACGTCGTCGCGGGCGCGCGTGACGTACTGCTCGGCCCAGCGCCGCGGCCACTCGTCCTGCGGCTCAAGCTCCGCCACGCGCAGCCAGTCTTCCAGCGCCAGGCGCTCGTTGTCGGGGATGCGCGAGCGCCGCTGCTCGGGGGAGTCGACCATGAACATGCCCCCAAACGCCTCGCGCGCGAGGCCGCCCACCTCGTGTGGCGCGCAGCGGTCGAGCAGCAGGACGGTGTGCCCGGCGCGCAGCAGCTCAAGCGTGCAGACCAGTCCGGCCAGGCCGGCGCCGACGACGATCGCGTCGCGCTGCTCGCTCATGCCAGCGACATTCCGGGCGTCACCTGCACCTCGATCAGCTCCGGCACATCGGAGGCCAGCGCGCTGCGCAGCTCCACGCCCAGCTCCTCGGCGTCGCTCACGCGGCGTGCGTTTACGCCGTAGCCCCCGGCCACGGCTACGCAGTCAAGCGCCGGCAGGTCAAGACCGGGGGCGTTGGCGATCTCCTCCAGCATTCCAAACCACTTGAGGATCGCGTACTCGTCGTTGCGCA